>JBAXND010000043.1 GCA_037133915.1 Bacteroidota bacterium | reverse complement strand
AAGCCGGGCTTATGCTTCGGCTTCTTTCAAACTTTTACCGGACAACAGTGAATAACAAAATTCAATTTATTATTTTTTTTAACATTTTTTTTTAAATACTGCCGGTCTTGCAATTATACTGTAAAACCGGCAGTATCTATTGATTTATAATATATTGTCAAATCCAATATCGCATTATTTATTCACGATGAACTTAATAACTGATTGCTCAGATGCAGTCTTCACTTTCAGATAATAAATACCGTTGCCGAGTCCTTCCAGATTAAACTGTCGGGATGAAAGTCCTGCAAGTTTTTCACTGAGCACCTTTTCACCGAGTACACTATAGATTTCTACTGTCACTTCACAATCAACAGAAACGCTTGATGAGATTCTGAAATTTCCGTTGTTCGGATTTGGTGTCAGTTCTATATGAAGTGCTAACGGATTTTCATTGATTCCGGTTACACTAAATTGTATTTGGTTTGAAGGTGCAGAAGTACAACCCTGATTGTTTACAACTACATAATAAGTGCCATTATGCGTTGGTGTGAATACCTGGTTGGTCGCGCCTGCAATAATACCCGATTGCTCGTACCATTGATTTCCGGCAGTTGCATCCGAAATCAAATCGCTGCCTGACTGAATTACAGCCGGTGTGGCAGGGGCATTCATGCATTTATTGAAATGCAGAATAAAGCGATTCAGGTCGTCAGACGGATCGGCAGTGAACTGGTAAAGGCTGTTTTCCCTGATGTCTGTTGATGTGTTCGTCTTCAAGTCTTCCAGAACAATACTTACCGACGGATCAAAGCTGTTGAAATCCTGAGCCGTAATGGTAAATGTACCGGCGGAACCCGCTCTGAACGACAAGGGAACATCAGGAGTTGCCTGAATGCTGTTCAATGCGTTGATGGAATAGCTGAGTGAAGTATCGGCGGCAGTGCTTGACCATAATTGTGTGCCACCGCCAATAATTTTTATACCATCGTAGTCACTGTCAAATAAATCTGTTGCAGTGGCAGCGTAACGAACAATTATTTCATCTGTAAAGGTTCCTTCATGAACTTTTAGACGAATATAGTCGACCGGATTGCTTTTAAAGAAGGTGGTATCCTTATGGGTACGTACCGAATTACTCATCGTCAGCGTGCCGGTAGTGAATGGGTTCGCACAGGTTACAAAGAATCCTTGTTCGGGCGTGATAAAGCCCGAGCCGCCGTTTACTCCAAAACCGTTAACGTAGGTTGCGTAGTTTGCATACGTCTGGTTGTAGATATAAATCGCGTTGTCAACATGGTTCTTTATCATGCCCGGCGCATCCCAGTTAATCGTACTCGGATATGGATTGCCTACCAGATTCCAGCCGCGTTTTGATGTAACCTGCGTAGTGTTTCTGGTCACAGGAATAACGTAGGTGCCGGTGTTGGGTTTTCCAATAAATGCAATTGTTTTATTGGTCAGGGTTTTAAGCGTATAACCTGTTGTCACCGTAAGTGCTGTTGACGGGCTGGTAATATTCAGCCATGCATACGTTGCCTCAAGCCACTTTTTAAGATAACTACCATTGAAGAGAGCTGCTGTGGCAGTACCTATCGGGCTTGAAATGTAATGCCAGTCATTCGCTGTAACGTAACGTTCAATTTTAGCTGTTCCTGAACCACTGATTGTTCCGTTGTCAATGAATGAACCTGTACCTGTAGTGCTGGCTTTCAGGATTAAGCATTGAGCACCGTTCAGGAAGGTAGGTCCGTTGGCAGTAAGTGAATAACCCGGGTTAATCGTAACTGTAGCGCCGCTGTTAATAGTCAGATTTTTACAAACGGCTGCACCGGTAATTACCGGTTTATTGGTCAGGTTAGGGATAATAACATCTGTTGCTGCAGTCGGGACAGCACTCATCGACCAGTTTCCGGGATCGCCCCAGGATGTGCCAACTGCACCTGTCCATGATTCGCCGCAGATATTAACGGCAACCGGAGTTGAAACACATAAGGTAGTATTGCAGTCGCCTTCAGCTCTTACATAGTAAGTTGTGGCCGTTGTGGGTGCGACTTTAATCGAAGCACCTGTGCCTACCAATGTACCGCCACAACTACCCGAATACCAATTCCAGTTTGCACCTGTGCCCGTTGAACCTCCCGTTAATGCTAATAAAGTGGAGTCGCCTGAACAAATAGTTGCAGGTGTTGCCGTAGCAGAAGTCGCAATTACCGAAAGTGTTTTAATAGTTACATTCAGCGTAGCACAAAGTGTATTTCCTGAACAGCCTTCAGATCTTACAAAATAGCTTGTTGCCGTTGAAGGTGAAACTGTAATACTTGTGCCGCTGCCTGCCGCCGTACCACCACAGCTTGCCGTGTACCACTTCCATGTTGCCCCTTGTCCGAGACTGCCGCCGCTTATACCTAGTGTCGTTGACGAACCCGGGCAAATGGGGTTAGCCGTTGCGGTTATACTCGTCGGAACAACTGAACCGGTGAATTCATCAGCACCGATACATGGAGGGCTGTTTCTTGGATCGTTATCAATATCCGTTGTAATCCCGCTGATTGTTGTTCCAGTCTGGAATAACTGAGAAGCACAAACATGCAAATCGCAAATCGCAGTGTTCGTGAAGTTCGGATTGACACTTACTGAAGAAGCATCCTTTGACATTGCACTTTGCCAGTTCGCCAACGAAGTCAGGGCAACACCATTATATCCTACCGCTCCACCCGTTCCGCTGGCAAGCAGATCGTTGAAATCAGATGTCAGATTCGCATAAGTTGAGCGGATATTGATACTGTAGTTTTTACCGGCTCCCGAATTTGAACGGGCATTTACCAGAATGTTATTCTTATAATTTGCAGTATAATCAGCATACTGGTATACGCAATTTGATGTGCCGGTGCCATTGGCTGTACCTGCAATATAAATTGAATTATTGAAAAAATTAGTAACTGTACCGTTATTTGGCCATGCATAGAATCCATAAACATTTGCAGCGCCCGTGGAATTCGAAATACTGACAAAATTATTTGAAAATGTAGCAACTTCACCGGCACCGCCTCCGAAATAATCCAGCCCATATACGTTACTGCCGGTCGATTTTAAATCGAATACTTTGTTGTTGGTAATGGTGGTGGTTGTCGTACCATAGTTCAAATAAATTCCGTAGAGGCTGGTTGTTGTCATCGTTGCCACTTCGTAAACCTGATTTCCGGTTATAATAGTACCGGGATAGTAGTATTCCACATCTATACCGTACTGTGCAAAATCGTATATAGCACATTTCTCAATTTTATTATTGGCGCTGTTAATGCCACTGCTGCCATACATATATACGCCGTACCCGGTATAGGTAGTTGAACTGGAAGTAATTGCGCAGTTGTAAACAGTATTATTGCTGTTCCCGCTTACGCCGGCCGTTGAGAAATATACACCATAGCTGGTTGATCCGGAAGCTTTTATTAAGGTGTTTTTTACAAAGTCGTTCGATGCGTCATTGATGATTCGAATCCCCGCACCGGGACTGGTTGTAGTGGTATTGCTGATAGTCAAATCGCGCGATGTACCTCCAACCGTATTTGAACCGTCAATAGTAAGATAATTGATGCCATTGAGGTCGATTAGTGCTGTGCTGTTAGACCCGGTAATTGTTGGTGTCGCACCTGTAGCCGGTTTTATGGTAATATAATTGAATGCCGAGGCTCCGGGAATGGCGTTGAAAGTGATTGGGAACGTCGACTCGCTGGTATAGGTTGACTGAATAGACAGTGTAGTGGCTCCACATACTCCATATTTTTTAAGTGTATCTGCTGCCATTTTGAGTGTCGGGAAGGTACCTGTTGGCCCAATAGTGATGACTCCTGAAAACGATGTATAAACGTTGTTCTCCGTTTTTGAATCATTGAATGTATTCTGGTCTGTAACACCATTTGGAAGCGAAGTCACGGCCGTAATTGAATATGGAATTCCGGACGAGAAATTAATACTGCCGACATTTACCTGTACAGATGCTCCTGTAGCCAATGTACCGGACCAGTTATAGGTCGGCTGAGCACCTCCCGGTGTTACATTCCAGTTAATGACAGCGCTGGTGAGTGTTTGCAAACCATAATTATACAACATCACCTGCACCGGTTGCGCACCTGTGCAGTATGATCGGCTGATAGCACTTATTCCGGCGTCATTTTGCGGCGGCATGAATTCATCAGCGCCGATACAAGGACGCGTAGGACTGACCGGTCGTGTCTGGCCGTCATAATCTGTTGTATAGGCAGCATACCAGTTGCCTTTTTTCCATAAACCGAAGGCATTGGAGTGAAGATCGCCCAAACTGACATTCGTAAATATAGGGTTGACAGACGTTGATAGCGAATCTTTACCCTGTCCTTTCCATGCGGTAGTGTCAACGAAATATACTGAAGTATTATAGCCAATACACCCCGATATCGGATCAGTAGCCAGAAGATTGTTATAGTTTGATGTAAGGTTGCTCATATAACTGCTTGATGAAAGCTGGAAGCATAAACTCTTACCGCTTGATGCTGTGCGTGCATTGAATAAAACATTGTTTCTTACAAAAGAGTTGCTATACCCACTCAGGTAGAAACACGATGTGGTGCCTGAACTGCTGCCCCCAAGATATACTGAATTATAAATGAAATTCAGCTTTGATGAGGAGCTTGCCGAATTATACATCCCATACAAAGACGCACTTGGTGAAGTTGAAGCTCCGTCAAGATCAATGAAGTTGTTGGTCACATTCAGGGTGTCAGAGGATGAGGAGGAGAAATAAATTCCCCTGATGGATGCCGCTGACGTAGAGGAAGACAGGTTGTAGATTTTATTCCGGCTGATCTCATAACGGGCACCCGAAATTGAATTTCCAACATTGATGCCATAGAGAGATGACGAAGCCTGAGCTGTTGTTTGATAAATAAAATTGCGTCGGATAGTAGTCTTTGAATAGTAATTTCCCAAATCAATTCCGATGCTTGAGAAGTTGTAGATATTACAATCTTCAATGGTATTATTTATGCCAACGAATGCCGAAGCACCGCTAAAATATATCCCTTTTGAGGTAAGACTTGCCCCTGATGTAATATCGCAATTTCGTAAGGTATCATAGTTAGCTGCACCGTTGCTATTCTCTGAAAAAATTACGACAGACGTGCTGGAAGCGACTCCCTTAAGTACCGTATTCTTTACCATATTATAGCTGCCGTCACCTATAAACCGCAAGGCCCTGCCAGAAGTATTCGTATTCGAGATTGTCAGGTCTTTCGTTGTTCCACCGGTCGCATTCGATCCGTCGATAATCACATATTTGGTGCCGCTGAAATCGATCAATTGACCGGAGCTGCTTCCGCTGATTAACGGTGACGCCCCTGAAGCAGGCTTAATTGTAATGGTGTTGGTAGATGAAACACCTGCAATACCACTCAGTGTAATCGGGAATTTTTCGGTTCTGCCTGTCGCCGGATAAATGCTTTGTAATTCCAGTTTTACAGGTCCGCAAATACCATAAAGTTGTAAAGTGGAGTCAGCAACCCGGAGCGTCGGGAACAAACCGCCTTGCCCAACAGTGAGAAGTCCTGCATAAGAGGCCTGTATGTTAGATTCAGTCCACGAATCGTTGGTTGTAAATCCGTCGGGTTGACCGCTCGGCAGACTGCTCGTTGCCTTAATTGTATCGGAAATACCATTGATAAAACTGAATGTTCCAACAACCACCTGGGCCGATTGACCTGTGGTGAGCGTGGTTCCACTCCAGTTTAACGGAGTTTGAGGTACGCTGTTCACACTCCAGTTTATAGTAGCGCTGGTAAGGTTGGCAATTCCGAAATTTTTAATCGTTACGGTCACATTCTGGCTGCCGCTGCAATAGTTGCGGTTAATGGCCGTTATACCGGCATCATACTGCGGGAATGTAAACTCATCAGCCCCGATATCAGGGATAGAGACATTTCGAAGGTCGCCTTCAATATCAGTAGTGATTCCAGGTATCGGAGTCCCGGCACCATCCAAACCTAAAGATAAAACGTGAAGATCGGTTGATGAATAGAATACTGGGTCAATAGCCTTTGAAACAGAATCCTTTGTGGTTGCCGTCTGCCAATCGTTAAGCGTCGTTTTATCTGCACCAAGATACCCAAGAACGCCATAAGTACCGTTTCCATAATAATCATTGTAGTTAATCTTTGAGAAGGTGGTTCCCGATGGACAGTAAATGGCGTATGATTTAGAACCCGACAATCCGATAATTCCATTTGCAAAAATATTATCACGGATATCGTTTCCGGTAATGGTCGATGACGTGATTAGCAGTGCTGCTGACAGAGTACCCGAACTGCCCAGAGCGTATTGAGATCCGGAAAGATTGACGGAATTGTAATAAAGTTTATATCCTGTTCCTCCGGTCAGACGGATACCAAACGGATTCCACGTTGTGCTTGAAGCGTAGTTGTTGGTAGTGAGTATCTGGTAAATCATGTTGTTGTCCATCTGAACACCCGAAGTGCCCGTTGTTGCCCCAACATTAATTCCATAAGCCCCATATCCTGAACTGCTGTTATTCTTGATATCATGAATTTTATTTTTGGATATTACTCCGTTTGTAACATAATCCATAATCTCAATACCTGCAATATTGTTGCTGACCGCAGAAGTAATCATGTTGTAGATCTCATTACCGCTGATGTTCATGGCATTGGCACCCGCAATATAGATGCCTCTGTTGGTAATATAATCAGCAGCGGTGGCAGAGCCAATGATGTTACCGCTGATGGTCAGGTTATCATTTACTCCTGATGAGGGCGCACCGCACCAGATACCATAATAACCTTTGCTGATTACGTTATTCTGTATAGTCAGGTTGTCATTATCCGCACCTGTTGAACCAAGTGTACTTCCGACAAACACAACATATGTTGTATTGGCGTTAGAACCGGCCTTGAGGTTACAGTTTTTAATGGTAATAAATTTACTGCCGGCACCTGTGCCCGCACTGTAAACCCAGATTGCTCCGGTGCTGGAGGTAGTACTCGTGTTGCTGATGGTAAGGTTCCGGCTGTTAGTGCCATTATTTGAGCCATCAATAGTTACATAGGCACCCCCATTAATCTTGATTAGGTGAGCCGTGGAGTAGGTCCCTGAAATGCTCGCAGTAACACCGCTTGCAGGCCTGATGGTTAAGGTATTGACCGCCGACATTCCCGGAGCCTGATTGATAGTGATGGGGAAAGTCTCTGCAGATGAAAGGTAGGCGGCATTCAGCTCCAAAATCACCGGACCGCAGACTCCCCGTGCATTAAGTGAATCGCATGCAGTTCTGAGTGATGTGAAGTCACCTCCGGTTCCGATTGAATAGGTCCCGCCCATTGTTGTTTTAATATTCTTTTCGGTAAGTGAATCATTGATGGGATTAGCATCCGTTGTACCATTTGGCAGTGTTGTAAATGCTTTGATGTTGTAATTCAGACCTGAAGCAAATGTATAGCTGCCTATCGGAACAACAACAGAAGTTCCTGAAGGCAATGTTCCACTCCAGCTATACTGTGTTTGTGCTGATCCGTTAACTGTCCAGTTAATTTTTGCAGAAGTAAGTGTTAACATTCCAAAGTTCTTGAGCGTAACATTTACTGGCTGCGAGCCGGAACAATATGCACGGTTAATAGCTGTAATTCCGGCATCATCATTTGGTGGTGTGAATTCGTCTGCACCAATATCAGGTGTGGTCAGGTTTCTGAGGTCCCCGTCATAGTCAGTTGTAATAGTGCCGATAACGTTTGCTCCTCCATTCAACGCAAAGGCAGATGCGTGAAGGTCGGTAGTGGAAGTGAATTGCGGATCATTGTTTATAGAATTCAGATCGCTTGATGTGGCAAGTTTCCAGGCTGCAATTGTTGTCTGGTCACCGCCAAGGTAACCCAGCACACCCTGTGTACCGCTTACATAATAATCATTGTAGTTGATATTCGTGAAAGCAGTTTTCGGGGAAACCGAATAAATAGCATAGTTCTTTGAACTTGACTGACTGCTATTGACCATAGAATTCGTGAAAATATTATTCCTCAGGTCGATGGTCGAATTTGAAGCGCCATCAACCAGCATGGCGGCGGTTAATGTTGCTGATGAGCTATAGGTCAGCGTACCTGTCATTGAAACAGAGTTGTACCAGACGTTCACGCCTCCCAATGCGGCTGAACTACCGTCAAGGTATATACCCACTGGTGACGAACCACCAAACGTACTGAAACCAGTACCACCTATTGCGGCAATCATATTATTGCTGATTGTTATATTGCTCGTCAGACTTCCGCTGGCAACATAAATACCAAATCCTCCATATCCCGAACTGCTTGTTCCATAAATATCATGGATGTAGTTTTTAGACACAGCAGTGCTAACAGCACCTGTACTCAGGATGATTCCTTTGGGTGTACCGGTTGTGTTCGTAATATTATAGATGGTGTCTCCGCTGATTATGCCCCCATCCGCGTAATACTCATAGATGCCTGCAAAGCCGATGTAATTTCCTGAAGTGGCACTGCCAATGGCATTATTCAGAATATTAAGGTTGGTGTTTGTACCTGTCGACGATGCATTGGCATAAACACCGTAATAAGCTTTACTTATCCTGTTACCCTGAATGGTATTATAATCATTATCGTCGCCGGAAGAACCGATACCATTACCACCCAAATAGATGCCATAGGTATAAACAGAACTGGAACCGGTTGTGCCTGTTGAGATATTACAATTCTTGATTGTATTGTGCGTAGCACCGGCACCGGTTCCCAGACTCTGGATATTGATTGCTGCAATGCTGTTAACAGTATGGGTGTTTGTTATGGTAAGGTTACGTGAGGAGGTGCCGTTGTTCGAACCATCTATGGTGACATAGTCAGCTCCGACAAGCTTAATCAGTCCGCCGGCATAAGAACCGCTGATAGAAGCAGTGACACCGGTACCCGGCTTAATGGTTAGGGTGTTGAGTGCCGAAATGCCTGATATCTGGTTTATCACTATAGGGAAGGTTTCCGATGTGCTGTTGTAAGTATTGTTCAGAACGAAGTTGACAGCACCGCACATACCTCGCGTATTCAAATCAGCTAAGGCTGCACCAATGGTAGTGTAATTTCCGCCCGTGGCTCCAATATTAAAATTCCCGGTCATCTGGGTGTAAATGGCCGATTCAGTTCTGGAATCATTGGCAGGATTACCATCAGCATTTCCATTTGGATTACGCGTATAGACAGTAATAGTGTATGCAGTATCAGTGGCGAAGGTGTAATTGCCCAGTGGAACAGACAATGATGCTCCGACCGAAATGCTTCCGGTCCATTGGATGGGTGGTTGCACATGGTTATTTACCGACCAGTAAACGGAGTCGGATACAAGAGTGCTCAGTCCATAATTTGCCATGGTCGCAGTCACGGTCTGGCTGCCTGAACAATAGATTCTATTGATTGCAAGAATACCTGCATCATCACCTGTCGGTGTAAACTCATCAGCGCCGATGCACGGACGTGTTGGATTTGTCGGTCTCGCCTGACCATCATAATCTTTAGTAACAGCAAGCCAGGTGCCTTTTTTCCAGATGCCTGCACTCGATGCATGAAGATCACAGAGTGCAACATTTGAGAACGAAGGATTAATGGAAACAGAGGCTGTATCTTTATTCGCAGCCTTCCATGCCGTTGTATCGGTATAATTGGTAGTTCCGTCATAACCGATAGTTCCACCGGTTCCTGTTACTAAAATATCATTATAGTTAGACTTTAAATAAGCCATGTAAGATGTGGAGTTAACAAAGAAGCAGTAATTCTTTCCTGCGCTTGTCCGGGCGTTGAAAAGAATGTTATTTCTAACTACAGATGGATAGGTTCCCATCAATTTGAAACAAGATGATGAGGTTGTACCGGCGGGGACATTTCCACCAATGTAAACAGAATTATAGAAAAAATTAAACGTCCCGGCATTTGACGGATAATAGTGCATACCTGTAACAGTGGCGCTGGCATTGGCACTTGAAGTCTCGAGTGATATAAAATTATTATCCACATTCAGAATGTCCCCTGAATTGCCCCAATTACAATATATTGCACTGATAGTAGGAGAAGACCCTGAAGATTTGAGGTCATAAATTTTATTACCGCTAATATTTGTAACTGTACCTGCGTAATTCAGGAAGATACCATACAATGACCCCGTCATCGTGTTAACCTCATAAATAATATTTCCTCTTATGGTAGTATAATTATAATAATTGAACAGATAAATGCCGTAGTTGGAGAAGTTGAAAATATTGCAACCCTCTACACAGTTATTTATCCCAACATAGCCGCTGCTTCCATTAAGCGAAATACCATTGTACATTGATGTTCCAACCGATGTAACATCACAATTGCGAATCGTATCATTCGAATTGCCAACGGTTGTACTGGTCGAAAGGTTAATAACAGGGTAGGAACTTCCACTGCCGGCTCCTTTGATCACGGTATTTTTTATTATGTTGTTGGAACTGCCATTTGTAAATGTGATTGCGGTACCGGAAGAATAGGAATTTGAAATCGTAAGATTCTTTGTCGTTCCACCGGTAGTATTAGAACCGTCAATAATAATATACTGAGAAGCGTTAAAATTGAAAACTTTTGCTGCTGTAGTGCTTGATATGGTCGGACTTGCTCCAGGTGCAGGTTTAATTGTTATTGTATTCGTTGCTGATACGCCTGCAATGCTGTTGAATGTAAGTGGCAATACTTCTGTCCCGCCCGGATAAGTTGACAACATTTGCAGAGTCAGCGGACCACATAAGCCAACTAATTTCAACGTTGAATCGGCAGCATACAATGTTTTAAAACTACCGCCGGTTCCAACTGTCAGAGTTCCGGAAAGTGAAGGTTTGATACCGGCCTGCGTTTTGGAATCGTTTGCAGGGTTAGCATCTGTGTTTCCATTGGGTTTGCGTGTATAGGCCGTAACGCTGTAGGTTGCGCCAAAGCTGAAGTTGTAGGTGCCCAGGTTAACGCTGGTTGTCGAGCCCGGTGCAACTGTTCCTGTCCATTTAATGGCAGGCTGATTCACACTATTTACTGACCAGTAAATGGAATCATTGGAAAGGTCAACCAGACCAAAATTCATCATGGTAGCAGTCACGGTCTGGCTTCCGACACAATAGGTAGTACCAATTGCTGTTATTCCGGCATCATCGTTGGGTGGAGTGAATTCATCTGCACCAATGTCGGGCAAGGTTACATTACGCAAATCGCCTTCAATGTCGGTAGTAATTCCGGTTATAGGAATTGCGCCACCGTTGAGTGCATAGGCAGAGGCGTGCAAATCAGTTGTGGAAACAAACTGTGGATCGGAGTTGGCTGAAGCTACATCCTGACTCGTTGCTGTTCTCCATGCCGCGATGGTAGTAATATCACCGGCCAGATATCCTAAAATACCCTGAGTTCCGCTTACATAATAGTCATTGTTATTAATTGTTGTAAAGGCAGTCTTCGCAGCACTTGAATATATAGCATAATTCTTTGCACCGGCATTCGCACCATTGTTCATTGAATTCCTGAATACATTATTTTTAATATCCAGCGCAGTCAAACTACTGCTGTAAACAAGCATCGCCGCTGTAAGAGTAACGCTATTAGTCGTCAGCGTTCCACTCATATAAACCGAATTGTACCATACCTTAATCGCACCGGAAGAGCCGTCAAGATAAATACCAACGGGAGAAGAACTGCTGAAACCGGTAAATCCATCTCCACCAATAGTATAAATCATATTATTCACGATGGTGTCATTACTGGTGGCATTGCCACTGTTCAGATATATACCGCGACCACCATAGCCTCCAGTTCCGGTATACATGACATCGTGAATTTTATTGGCTGCCACAAAATAATTGATCACCCCGGTATTAAGATTTATACCGTAGCACGTATTTGACGGATAAAGTACATTGAGAATTGTATTACCGGAAAGGCTTCCGCCATCGACATAGGAAAGGTACACTCCGGTGAATCCGATAGAAGCTGTCGTAGTGGCGCTTCCTATGGTATTATTCAAAATCCGGAGTCTGTTATCAGCTCCAGAAGCTGAAGTAGCTCCCGCGTAAATACCGTAATATGCATTCGCAATGATGTTATTCTGAATTGTATTATAATCATTATCATCACCGTTTGTCGGTGTTGTTATAGCTGAACCGCATAATATCACGCCATAGGTCAGAACACTTGAAGTACCCATCGTTCCTGCGGAAATATTACAGTTCTTTATGGTATTATACGTTGCGCCTGCGGCTGTTCCAAGGCTCGACATCCACACTGCCGCTGTACCGGTCGCCACGCTTGTATTCGAAATGGTAAGATCACGTGTGCTTCCGCCAACCGCGTTTGAACCATCAATGGTCACATAATCGGCGCCATTCAGCTTTATCAGGGCTCCCGCATAGCTTCCGCTGAGCGATGCCGTAACACCTGTTCCCGGTTTAATAGTGAGCGTATTCACAGCCGACATTCCGGCAGCCTGATTAATTGTAATCGGATATGTTTCTGAGGAGCCAGCATAGCTGCTGTTGAGAATAAAACTTACGGGTCCGCACACACCATTCAGGTTCAGAGAATCACAGGCCGCTCGCAGGGTAGTGAAATCGCCGCCCGGTCCAACAGCGTATGTGCCGGATAATTGAGATCTGATTCCGGCCTCGGTTTTAGAATCGTTTGATGAATTTGCATCTGTATTGCCGTTAGGAAGGCTGGTAGTGGCGGTGATTGAATAATTTGTGCCTCTTACAAAATTGAAATTCGGAGTTAGTGTAACACTTGTAGTAGAACCCGGCGTAAGGGCTGGTCCGCTCCAGGTATTCTGGGGCGTCTGTGGAATCCCATTTACCGACCAGTCAATCTTGACACTATTAAGATTTGATATTCCAAAGTTTTTAAGTGAAACACTCACACTCTGAGAGCCTGCACAGTAACTGCGATTGATAGCTGTGATACCTGCATCATCATTTGCGGGAACAAACTCATCCGCACCGATACAAGGCTGTGTGGGATTTACAGGACGAGCTGCCCCGTCATAATCTATGCTTGAATATGTTGGATACCAGTAAGCTTTTCTATATAAACCTCCGGCAGATGCATGAAGGTTTGCTGTAGTAACATCAGTAAAGCTTGGGTTCACAGAAACAGAGTTGGTATCCTTGGCTGTTCCCGAACCCTGCCATGAGACAAGATCAACAACATAGGCGGAGCCATTATACCCAACCGTTCCACTAATGGGGTCAGTAGCAATCAGGTCGTTGTAATTTGAAGTAAGAGAGCTGAGCGTGCCACTACCAACATAAATACAATAACTTCTGCCACTGCTTGGTACACGCGCATTGTAAAAGATATTATTGCGAACAAAAGAAGGGAAACTGCCGCCAAGATAAAAACATGAAGAAGTCGAAGAGCTGCCGGTACCACCAATATAGATGGAGTTATATATCACATTCATTCTGGCAGAAGAGTTCGAGTTGTTAAATATACCTCTCAATGTAGCACCGGTTGTTGTAGTAACGGCGTCCAGACTAATAAAGTTATTGATGATATTGAGCGTATCGGTACTGGCTGTGGGGAAGTAGATCGCATAGACACTCGGTGTGGATCCGGTAGTATTAATGTTGTATATTTTATTGCGGCTGATCTCATTGCGTGCACCCGACAATGAGCCGGCCGCACTGATACCAATGAGAGTTGTCGATGTCTGTGCATTGATCTCATAGATACTACATCTGCGTATCGTTGTTCTGGTATAGTAACCACCAATGAGCACACCCGAATACGAAAAATTTGTAATGTTGCAGTCTTCAACAGTATTGTTAACGCCAGGGCTTACCGATGAGCCGGAAAAATACACACCAGTGTATGGATAACCTGATCCGGCATATGTAATATCGCAGTTCCGGATAGTATCGTTATTGTTACCGGTAGTGGTAGTACTTGAAAAATATACCGGTCCGTATGTTGTATTTGCACCTTTCAGCAAACAGTTCTTCACCATGTCTGATGAACCATTGTTGGTAAACTTAACAGCGTATCCTGAAGTACTTGTGTTGGATATTGTGAGGTCTTTTGTGGTCCCGCCTACAGCATTAGAACCGTCAATGATTATGTTCTGAGCTCCATTAAGGTCAATGAGTGCACCACCATAAGAACCGGAGATGCTTGGTGAAGCCCCGGCAACAGGTTTAATTGTGACCGTATTGATTGATGAAGATCCTGTGATAGCGTTAAATGTAACAGGGAAGGTCTCTCCTCCGCTATAAGTGGTCGTTATCATGAATGATACCGGACCGCAAACGCCATAGGTATTAAGCGCCGTGGCAACAGCTCCGATAGTTGTGTAGCTACCGCCTGTACCAACAGTATAAGTACCACTGAGCCTTGCAAAAATTGCACTTTCAGTTTTAGTATCATTAGCGGCATAGATATCCGGCGAAGGAGTCACACTGGCAATAGTAGCCGTAATCGAGTAGGATGTGGCCGCTAAAAAATTGAAATTTCCTAGGCTGACCTGCACGCTGCTTCCGGGGGCAAGGGTGCCCGACCAGTTATAGGGTGTTTGTACACCGCCCGGCATTACGGTCCAGTTTATTGTTGCTGCCGTTATCGTTGTATTTCCTCCGTTGGAAATGGTTGCGAGCACAGGCACGGAACCTGAGCAAATAACGCGGTCAATAGCTGTTATAGCCAGATCTGTTCCGTTAAGGAAATATTCATCGGCTCCAATATCGGGGGTGGCAGCGTTGCGGGTGTCGCCGTCAATATCTTTAGTAGTGATGGCTGTAAGCGGCGTTGCTGATCCATTAATTGTGGCATTACTGGTTTGGATATGCAGGTCAGTAGCACTAATAAAGGTTGGATCCACGTTTTTTGAAGCTGCATCAGGTGCAGAAGTCAAACCCTGCCAGTTTGCAAGCGATGCCTTATCCGTTGAGCTCGCCAGTCCAATAAAACCATTAGTGCCACTTACCCATAAATCATTATAATTAGAAATTGAACCCGTTGCGCCAATTAGTGTTGTTGAAGTTGTGACCCAGCAGTAGTGCTTCCCTGTAGAAGCGGCCGTTGTGTTTGAGAAGATGTTGTTCTGAACCTTCATTACCGGACCTGAACTTGTTCCTATCTCAAAACATGAGCTATTTGGAGTAAGGTTTGATGGCGCTATTGAAACAGTATTATAGGCGATGTTATGTTCTGCATTACTTCCATTGCCTCCGTCCTGAATGTAAATACCAATAATCTGCCTTCCGGTTGCATAAAGAGAAGTATTGTTAATATTATAAATAAAATTGTTGTAGACTTTAGAAATGCTGCCGGTGGCTCCTGTGAGATTAACCCTCATACCTGCTACTCTGTGAGCAGAACCGCTGGTAGCGGAAAAATTTGTCAGGTCATGAATAATGTTATTATAAATTTCAATGGTTCCGACAGAAGTGGTTCCCGAGCCGGAATTACTGATATATATACCATCCACATTGTTAGTAGTACCCTTACTTGATACATTTCTAACCTCAGTATTGTAGATTTTAAAATTCTTCTCGCTGGTTGCCTTTATTCCCCATGCATCATAGGAGGCTGTGTTAGCAATACTGTCAGTAGTTCCAATACCAATATAGGATTTTCCGGCTAACGCACCCACTTCACAACCATCATCCGGAAAGGATGAATTACCAATCAGTGTAATACCCTGAGGCGATTTGCCAATCACAAAATTCAAGTATTTGTTGTATGAATTTGCTCCTGTACTTGCCGTAGGTGTTGTGGCCACATTCTGGCAAATGGGTCCAACGGTTGCACTGGTATTTACTCTGGATAATGTAATCGTACAATTCTTAATAGTATTGTATTGCGCTCCGTCAGTAGCCGATGCATTAATTATATAGTATCCGAACTCCATCTCGGTCGTAGCGGTTGTATTCAAAGCATTTTCTGCAAGGTCAATGCCATCAAATGTGATATAGTCTGCGCCTTTAATTGTCACAATCGCATCTGTTGAACCTACACCGGGATTCACTGCAGTTATCTTTGGGTTAATACCCGAACCGTTCTTCTTGAAAATAATGGGACCGGTTGCAGTACCCGATGTTGTAATTGCAGGGCAGATTTCAGTTACTGTGAAACCGGGATCTACGAGGAAGGTAACACCCGTGCTGCACACACCTTTCAAATTAAGATCATTTATCGCAGCAGTAAAATTGGCGTAATCACCGCCGGTGGATTTGATAGTTTTTGTTCCGCAAAGAGAGACCGGAGGGGTAAATGTGTAAGTCATCCCACTTGGAAGATATGCGATATGTGACGAAACTATTGAATTAAATGCCACAGTTGTGGAGGAAGTAGGCGTTGTTGCAGGTGTGACGCTTACAAAATGATTTGTTCCACCCACCGCATCAGTAATCCCAATAGACGCGCTTGCTGAACCTCCGGGTGCATTAGCCATAGACCCGTATACGAACTCTACGACATTTGTGCTTTCATATAATTTTACCTGAAAATTCACTAAATTCGATACGCTGTAGTACCATTTAATATTTTTGAATTCTATGGTTAGAACTCGGGGAGAACCAGTTGAAAGGTAATACGAAATATTACCAGTGGCATCTGTTGCCAGATCATCCCAAAAAGGTGCTAACACCAGTAAATTCGATTGGCTTGCAAGGTCATTGGTGGATAAAGTGGCTGTTTGCGCTCCACCTAAATATACAAATCCATTCGAGCTCGCTTTGAAATTCGTGTATGTAACACCACAATAAACAAAGTTAAAACCGATTGCTGTCAAACCCGATACTAATTCGTCCTGACCGGAAGCAACCAATTGGGTGCCCCCTGTAATAGGAGTGTAGGTACCACTTGAGTAAGAAAAGGAGTAGCTGCCTGCGGTTTGTCCGTTTACGCTAACGCTTAGCATGAATGCCGCAATGAGGAGTAATAATTTTCTCATAAAACAAATTATTAGATTATTATTGGATTTTTTAATAATTATTTTGTAATAAAATTTGATATTAATCGTCTGTACTATAATGTTTTAAAGCAAGTATAAGTCTGTATTTAATGTAAGATTTTAAGAGTACTACAAATATATTGAAGTATTTGTGTTCCACCAAATGATTTTCTGCAATATGTCTATTTTTCACATTGTCTATATCTAAGACAGACACGCAAAATATTCATACTGAAACAACTGCCCACTTATTAGAATTTGAATTAAATTTTTGTTAATGTGAAAATTGATGAGCGTAGCGTGTTATAGTACACAAAATCAGTATTTTGTGTATTGTAAGCGAAGGGCGATTTGCAGATGTCTGAAAATAAGGGTTATACATGTCAAAAAGTGCATAAATTCTAATTTTCAACACATATAAAGAAAAAGGCTGCCCTATTTTAAGACAGCCTCACTATATAAACAGAAATTGGTTCTTTTATTCTTTCGGCATTTATAAATTAACGGTTCACTACAAATTTCATAACCGTTTTTTCATCAGCAGTTGTCACATTCAGATAGTAAACTCCCACATTGAGTTCGGGCATATTCACACTATAACCGGATAAGCCGCTTAATTTTTTACTGAGTACTCTTTCGCCGGTAGCATTGAATATCTCCAGCATCACTTCTTTGTTGATGGTTTTTGGAGTGAATATTACAAACTCGCCGTTATTCGGATTGGGAAGAAGTTCAAGCAACATGCCGGTGCTGTTTTCAGAAATACCGACTACCACATCAATAACGTTTGATGGTGCGGAACTGCATCCCTGATGGGTTACAATTACATAATAATAACCGGCCACAAGAGGCGTGAATACCTGGTCGGTAGCTCCGATTAAAGGTCCATTTGCATCATACCACTGATTGCCCGTAAGCGCATCTGAAACCAGATCGTTGCCAAACTGCGATACTACAGGCGTTGGTGGCAGCGGTGTTGCAATGATATTCAATGTGTCAGAAAATGCCGGGTTATTATTAATACACACTTCAGATGATGTGAGCTTGCAAATAATGACATCGCCATTTTGCAGACTGCCTGTCACGAACGTATTACTGTTGTTGCCTGTAATATTGCCATTAAGATACCATTCATATACCGGATTGCTTCCTTCTCCAAGCCCTGTAGCCGTTATGGTTTCAACACTTCCTTCGCACATGCTGAGTGTGGTTCCCTGATTAATTGCTACTGAAACGGGTACCGGAAACATGGGCAGAACAGTTACTGCTGTAGTATCTGAATATGCCTGTGTTATCAATGCACACACATCGGATGTTGTGATACGGCAAACTATTTTATCGCCGTCAACAAGTGTATTCAGCGTCAGCGAATCATTGTTTGATCCTGTAATGGCGCCATTCAAATACCACTGGTACGAAGGAGTGCTTCCGCCTCCTGATTGGTTCGTGGTGAAAGACACGTCTAATCCCGAACATACCGTAAGTGAAGTTCCCTGAACAATGTTTACCGTAACCGGCGAAACAGGTATTGGGTTCACTGTTACAAGCATGGTGTCCGAATAAGCAGGATTGTTGAAAGCGCAGGGATCGGATGATGTGAGAACGCAATATACCAGGTCGCCGTTCTGAGGAGTATTGTTGATATAGCTATCGGCCGTACTAACCAGCGTCCCGTTTAAAAACCACTGGTAGCCGGGGTTGCTTCCTCCGCCGTTGCCGGTTGTTGTCAGAGCAACTGATGTTCCTGCACATACTGAGAGAGCTGTTCCCTGGTCAATGCTTATTGAAACCGGAACTGCCGGCAAAGGATTAACGGTTACAGTCATTGTGTCTGATGTGGCTTGTGTAATCAGTGCACAAATTTCAGATGTTGTGATGCGGCAAACTATTTTATCTCCGTCTACCAAATTGTTCAGCGTAAGAGAGCTGCTGTTGTTGCCCTGAGCAACGCCATTATAATACCATTCGTAAAAAGGAGTGCTTCCACCGCCTGTTTCCGATGTTGTAAACGTAATAATGGCTCCATGACAGATTGAAAGCGAAGTGCCCTGATTAATACTTACACTAAGAGGAGTGGTCGGAATCGGGTTCACCGTTACAATCATTGTATCTGAATAGGCCGGATTGTTTATCGCGCAAGCAACTGATGATGTTATCCTGCAATAAATCATATCACCGTTTTGAGGTGTGTTATTGCTGTATGAGCTATTATTACCCGCAGCTGCACCATTGAGGTACCATTGATAACTGGGAGTGCTGCCACCTCCAATGTTTGTTGTGGATAATGCTAAGGGTGTGCCTGCACAAAGGCTTATCGAATTGCCCTGATTGATGCTGATTGAAACCGGTGCCGGTGGGATAGGGTTAACGGTAACAACAGTCGTATCAGAATTTGCCTGGGTTATCTGAGCACAAATTTCAGAAGTTGTAATGCGGCACCAGACATGATCGCCGTTCACTACATTATTTAATGTAATAGAATTGGTCCCTGTTCCTGCAGGAGTACCATTGACATACCATTGGTACGTTGGTGAATTGCCACCGCCGGTTTCAGTTGTGTTAAGTGTAACGGGCGTTCCGGCACAAATGCTCAATGCTGTTCCCTGATTCATGCTTATGCTAAGCGGATATGCAGGAAGAGGATTTACAGTCACCACCATCGTATCCGAATAGGCGGGATTATTTCCGGCACAAACAGCTGAAGAGGTGAATTTACAATAAATATGGTCGCCATTATGCAGTGTTGTGCTGCTGAATGAATAGCTGTTTCCTCCAACCGGATTTCCATTAACGTACCATTGATAAGCCGGTGAAAGTCCGCCTCCGACGCCTGTTGTGGTAAGACCAACGTTTGCTCCGGCACACACGCTTAGTGTTGTTCCCTGATCAATGGAAACAGAAACCGGTGTGGCTGTACATTGTGAGAAATGAAGTATGAAGCGATACGGGTTGTCGGCAGGACTTCCCGTAAAGGAATAAACGCTGTCAACGCGAATATCTTTGGTTGTTTGCGTTTGAAGGTCTTCAAGAGAAATATTTATAGTTGGCGGAAAACTTCTGAATTCATGTGCAGAGATAGAAAATGTACCTGCAGCGCCTGCTCTGAAATATACCGGAATATTTGGAGTAGTGCTTACACTGCTCAATGCGTTGATGGAATAATAAATCGATGTATCGGCGTAAGTGCTGGACCAGAATTGTGTGCCCAGACTTAGAATTTTAAATGCATCATAATAACTGTCGAACAAGTCTGTTGCAAGCGGAAGATAACGAATAATAATTTCATCAGTCAGCGAGCCATCGTGTATTTTCAGCCGTATATAATCGGTAGGACCTGAATTCTTCAGCATGCTTATAGCGCTATTTCGCCCGTTGCTGGCAATGCCCGGATAAGTTGGACCATTTGTCGCACCAACGCCTGCAAAAGTCAGGCATCCGCAAAATAGAAACATGGTTAAGAGTAGGACGAGTTTCTTCATGGAACAAGATATCAGTGTGTATATGCAGTAAACTATTTAGCTTTCAAACAATAATTTTTATGGACTAATCAACCTGCTATATTATGAAAAATTTTAGGTTATATCAAACCCATTTTACAAAATTACGGTTTTTATGTGCTGTTTCCAAATTAATTTGAGGTTATTTTTCAACATTTTTGAAGCGTTCATGTGTTAAAAATATCATTTCATACGTAAAAAGTCGTTATTTAGTTGCATTATGCGGTAAGATAATATATGAATGAGCCCGATTCGGAAACTTTAAATAATAAATTGCTGGATATGAGGATTTTTACTGATTTCTTTAAATAACCGACCTGAGAAGTGGAATTAAAGAAGGGTAGGTGTTGTCGAGAACTTCCTGAATTTGATTCGGTGAAAACCATTTCAGTCCGGTAATATCTTCTTCTATTTGTGGGATGAGGTTTTGCTGTTCAGGGCATTTCATTTCAAACCATCGTGTTTTCTTAAGAATCCTTTTGCCGCTGATTGAATATGTATGATAGGTGGATGGCAGCTCAACTGTAATCTCGGCATTTTGCACCCCTGTTTCTTCTTCAACCTCTCTCAGTGCCGTTTCGCGAGCGTCTTCACCCTCATTTGCTTTCCCTTTGGGCAAATCCCAGGTGCCGAGTCTGAAAATAAATAATAGTTGTCCCTCAGTATTTTTTATTATTCCTCCGGCAGCTTCTATTAATTTATAGAGTGAACAGAAATTTTCAAATAGTTTTTCAGGCTGAGAGCTAACAAAATTAATATTGCCTGTTAACTCGTGCTGTTCAATTTTTTCCACGTAAAACCGAATTTTTTCAAGGGTAGGTTCATGCACAAGAATCTCTGAACTTCCCGTCAGTTGGGCTTGTTCGGGATTAATGAAATGTACAGGTTGGTGTTTAATAAAAACTTTATACATTTGTGCCATGAAAATTAATGACGACAGGTCTTTAAAAATTGCTCAGTATCTTTTACAAATAAAAGCAATTAAACTGAATTTGCAAAAACCGTTTACCTGGGCATCAGGTTGGAAGTCGCCCATATATTGTGATAATCGCAAAACCTTATCGTATCCGGTAATTCGTACTTATATTCGTCAGCAGTTCTGTCAGGTGATAAATGAAGAGTTCAGTAAGCCTGAAGTTATTGCAGCAGTCGCAACAGGTGCAATTGCAATGGGTGCCTTGGTAGCACAGGATTTGGGGCTGCCTTTTGTTTATGTACGTTCGTCTGCAAAAGATCACGGTTTGGAGAATGCTATTGAAGGCGTGATTGAGAGTGGGCAATCGGTTGTTGTTATTGAAGACCTTATTTCTACCGGAGCCAGCAGTCTGAAGGCTGTTGAGATTCTGCGCAAAGCAGGCTGTGATGTTAAAGGCATGGCTTCGATTTTTACCTATGGATTTCCACAGGCAGTAGATAGCTTTAAAAAGGCCAAGGTAAAACTGTGTCCTCTTTCCGACTATAATTATTTGTTAAAGCATGCGCTGGAAAGCAATTTCATCAGAGAAGCTGAACTGGCGCCCCTTGCCGAATGGCGTGAAGCTCCGGAACTGTGGGGCATAAAAAAGTAATTCCACTATCACATGGCCGATATTTCAAGCGAAAAAAAACTAATCCGTTGCGACGCAGCAGAGATTTATAATTTTCTGGCTGATTTCAATAATTTTGAATCACTGATGCCGGCTCAGGTTACTAACTGGAAGTCGGATACCGATACCTGCTCTTTTACAATTCAGGGAATAGGAGAAGTGAAACTGAAAATTGTTGAGAAGCTCCCTCACACTAAAATTGTGATTATTCCCGATGCCGGAACGAAGATTCCGTTTACATTCAAACTTATCTGTCTGCTCCAAACCATTGAAGCAAGCAGCACCGAGACCATTATTAAATTTGAGCATGAGATGCCGATGATGATTGCCATGATGGCAGGTCGTCCGTTGCAAAATCTGGTTGATATCCTTTCAACCAAACTCAAAGAGCGCTTCGATCAAAAGACCGGCCAGTAAACCGAATAATAACACTGGTTACACTTCATGAAGGAACACAATTTCTTTCAGGTCGCAACTGATTTTTTCACCATCCGAGACCTCAAGTTGAAGCCATCCGACTTCGTCAATACCTGTTATTCGGGCACTAATTACCCTGTTTCGAAAGCGGTATTTTGCAAATACATTGAAGCGGTATAACTTGCTGATGTACTCATCAGCCGATATCTCCGACGGATTTCGTGAGAGCTGCTGATAGCGCGAAATAATGGCGCTGCAAACATTTTTCAGCGAATCCTCGAGATTATAGCTATTACCGGTAATGCCTTTGAGTGAAACAGGATTAGTGATTTCTGAAGGAAAAATAAGCTGGTTAATATTGATGCCGATGCCAATAACGGAATGCCTGAATTTGCCGTCCATTATTGAATTCTCTGTAAGGATTCCTGCTACCTTTCTGTTCCCGATATAAATATCATTGGGCCATTTTATAGTTACCGTTTCATTCGGCAACTGTGAACTTATATAATCATGTACGCCTAGGGCAATAAAGCGTGTAAGAATAAACTGATTGCTTACATCCAGAAAATAGGGGTAAAGCACCATGCTGAATGTCAGATTTTTTCCCGGCTCACTTTCCCATGAACTGCCACCCGTGCCTCTTCCCGAATATTGACCAAGCGCCCATATAACAGTAAATTCAGCCGCAGCAGAGTTTTGCAGGAGGTGTGATGCATATTCGTTTGTAGAGCCGGCCGATTCGAGTCTGATGAGGTTGGCGAGAGGCATAGTATATTTAGTTTTGAAGTTCAAATATAATGATTAATTCAGGTTAAATTGTTTAAATTTGCACAATTATTTAAAACAGAATTAATGGCAGGACGAAAAAAGAAGAGCGAAACAGAAATACTCTCAGGGTTAATCATTAAAGGCATTCAGGATAAAAAGGGCAAAGACATTGTTCAACTCGACCTTACAAATGTAAAGAATGCAATTTGCGACAGTTTTATTATTTGCCATGGTACATCGCGGGTGCAGGTTGAAGCGCTTGCCAATGCTATAGAAGCTGAAGTAACCAAAGCTGTTGGTGTTAAACCCTCTCACCGCGAGGGATTTGAAAATGCAGAATGGATACTGCTCGACTATTTCAACGTAGTGGTGCATGTTTTTCAGGAGAATATTCGCGGCTTTTATAAACTCGAAAATCTATGGGCCGACGCTGAGATCAATCATTTTGAGTCATAGCATAATCCCGGATTAGACGTAAAAACTTTTTAAATGGCTAAACAAGGCAATAATGGACCCGGCGGCGGATTGCCCGGCGGAAACAACCAGTCACCAAAACGAAAATTCAGTTTTTATTGGATATACGGCATATTGCTGGTGATATTTCTGGCGCTTAATTTTTATGACTGGAAAGGCGGGACAAAAGAAGTCAGCCCTGCTCAGTTTGAGAAAATGATGACCAAACACGATGTCGAAAAAATCATCGTCATCAACAAAGAAAAAGCAGAGGTTTTCATTAAAAAGGAAGCACTCGAAAGAGATACAACCTACAAAGCTGTGAAGCAGGGAACGGGCAGCTCATTGAACACAGGCCCTCATTACGAATTTACTATTGGCTCTGTTGATGATTTCAAAAAAGACCTGCGCGATTTAGAATCACGGATGCTTGTTGCTGATACTACTGGAAAGACTCCCGCTCAAAAAGCAGTTGTGCTGGCTAAAAAAGATCAGGTGCTCGTATCATACGAAAATCGTCGTAATTGGGGTGGCGACATTCTGGGATGGCTGCTGCCAATCATTGTTCTCGTGGTGATATGGTTTGTGATAATGCGAATGATGGGCAGAGGTTCAGGCGGTGCCGGACAGATATTCAATGTTGGAAAATCAAAAGCACAACTGTTTGATAAAAACACAAGCGTTTCTGTTACATTCAACGATGTGGCCGGCATGGAAGAGGCCAAAGTTGAGATTATGGAAATCGTAGATTTCCTGAAAGAGCCTAAAAAATATACAACACTCGGCGGTAAAATTCCGAAAGGCGCTTTGCTGGTTGGTCCTCCGGGAACAGGAAAAACATTGCTTGCCAAGGCTGTTGCCGGTGAAGCAAAGGTTCCTTTCTTTTCACTTTCAGGATCTGATTTTGTTGAAATGTTTGTGGGCGTTGGCGCATCCCGCGTTCGTGACCTTTTTAAACAAGCCAAAGAAAAAGCGCCCTGCATTATTTTCATTGATGAAATTGATGCGATTGGTCGTGCCCGCGGGCGCAATCCGCTTTCAGGTTCAAACGATGAACGTGAGAATACGCTCAATCAGCTGCTCACCGAAATGGACGGATTTACCAGTAATACCGGGGTTATTATTCTTGCCGCTACCAACCGTGCCGACATTCTTGACCGAGCATTGCTGCGTGCAGGCCGCTTCGACCGTCAGATTTACATTGAGCTTCCTGACCTGGATGAACGCAAAGGCATTTTCAAAGTACACGTTAAGCCACTAAAGCTTGCTCAGGATCTGGATATCGATTTTCTGGCAAGGCAGACTCCCGGTTTCTCGGGCGCCGATATTGCAAACGTGTGTAACGAATCGGCACTTATAGCCGCACGCAAGAATAAAAAGAGTATCGAAAAACAGGATTTTATTGATGCTATTGACCGCATTATTGGCGGACTTGAGAAGAGAAACAAGATTATTTCAATGGACGAGAAAAAAGTGATTGCCTACCACGAAGCCGGCCATGCGGCCATTAGCTGGATGGTTGAATTTGCTTCACCTCTCGTAAAAGTTACCATCGTGCCTCGCGGAAAAGCATTGGGCGCTGCCTGGTACCTGCCTGAAGAACGTCAGATAACAACCTACGATCAGATATTTGATGAGCTTTGTGCGGCACTTGGCGGACGTGCATCCGAAGAAGTGAACTTCGGAAAAGTTTCTACAGGTGCACTGAACGATCTGGAACGCGTTACCAAAGCCGCTTATGCCATGACTGTGTTCTATGGCCTCAATGACAGAATCGGCAACATCAGCTATTATGATTCGGCCGGCCAGCAGGAGTTTTCAATGACGAAACCCTATAGTGAAAAAACGGCTGAGGTTATAGACGAGGAAATCAGTAAGGTGGTGGAAACTGCTTACACACGCTCCATTTCTATTATTACCGAGAATAAAGAAAAAGTAGCTGCTCTTGCCGAATTACTTCTCGAGAAAGAAGTGATTTACCGCGAAGATGTGGAACGTATTTTCGGAAAACGGCTGTTTGATTCAGAAAAAGTTTCGGAACAACTGGCACGTGATTCAGAAACAATAGCGAATGAAATGAAACGCAAGAAAACCGATCCTGACGGCTCCCTGAGTAACGGAGGTGAATTTGGAAAAGTAATTTCTGACGATATCAGCATCGTTGAAAAAAAGGAAGACAACCTGAATAATTAATTGCCGGGAACTAATAATCAATCAAAGGCAAAACTCATGGATGATACAACATCAAGGGAGAAAATCCTGAAGAAAGTAAGAAACGCAAGCATCAACGCGGCAGAAAATTTATATACCGAGGTTGATACCACATCGCCCATTTATCCTGAAATGGCCGAAACTGCCGATATTTCTTTTGCACAGGCATTTACTGCTATTTCGGGAAATTTCGTGTACTGCGAAAATACGGCCGAAATTATAAGTAACCTGAGTGAACTCATCAAAGAGAAAGAATGGGATCATCTTTACTGTTTCGAGAAATCATTAGCCGCACTTCTTACAAAAGGGGGTGTGCCTTTTTCATCTGACGAAACAACAATTCTGGATGCACACGTTGGCATTACCGGCTGCGAATACTTAATTGCACGCTTAGGCAGCGTAATGGTATCGTCCAGACAAGGTTCGGGTCGCAGGCTCTTTGTTTATCCCGAAGTGCATATTGTTATTGCCTCATCGTCGCAGCTTATGCCCGATCTTCCTGAAGCACTAACCGCCCTGCGCGAAAAATATGCGGTAAATATGCCGTCACTGGTTTCACTGATTTCAGGACCCAGCCGCACGGCCGATATTGAAAAAACACTGGTAATGGGCGCTCATGGACCCAAAGAAATTTATGTATTCTTTTGCGAAGAAGAATTAATGCCCGCATAGCATGGAAGAAGGATGGAGCAGAATATACAGTACCGCCGATCCCGTGAAGATAGAAATATTGAAATCTATGCTTGAGGAGGAAAATATCCAAGCTGTTGTAATCAATAAACAGGATTCGTCGTACTTATTTGGCGAGTCCGAAGTATATGTATCTTCTGATGATGCGCTTGCCGCACTTCAGATAATAAGAAATGCTGAATTTTGAAAACCATCGTTACACGAACCATATCAGGTGCCGTCTTTGTGTTCCTTGTCATCTTTTCAATGTATTGGAACAAATTCGCCTTTGCCGGTATATTCATGGTTTTTACTGCTATTGGCCTGATGGAGTTTTACCGCATGGCCACGAATGAAACGGTGAAACCACAAAAAGTGAGTGGTGTTATCAGTGGTGCTTTGAGTTATATTGCTGTTGCTTTGTTTGCGCACAACCTTGTTGATTACCGCGTCTTTTTCATCCTGCTTCCCGTCTTTTGTTTTATAATTATCAGCGAGCTTTACCGAAACAAAGAACATCCGTTCACAAATATCGCCATGACCTTGTTTGGTATTTGCTACGTAGCATTTCCGCTGGCAGCACTCAACTTCTTCTTCAGCCCGTTTTTGCTGAGAGGCGAAAGTAACCCGGGTTTATTGCTTTCGTTCTTCATCATCCTCTGGACATCAGACACCATGGCTTATCTGAGTGGGAGGACATTTGGAAAACATCATTTATTTGAACGTATCTCACCGAAAAAAACATGGGAAGGAAGTATTGGCGGTGCACTTTTTGGTGTGGTGGCGGCATGGATCATTACACTCTTTCTGCCGGAATTTTCTTTGATACCATTAATCATCATTTCTATTATTATTATTGTTTTCGGAACACTGGGCGATTTAGCAGAATCGATGTTAAAGCGCAGTGCCGGTGTAAAAGATTCGGGTACGATTATGCCGGGACACGGAGGAATTCTGGACCGTTTTGATGGTGTATTGCTGGCGGCACCGGCCGTGCTATTTTATTTATTGCTTCAAAAATTATTTTAAACAGATGAGATTACACAAAGAAGGAAATATTATCATTTTCACGGTATTGATTGGCTTAGCTTTGCTAAACGGCGCTGTATGGTTTGTTTATCCGTTTTTTACGGTAGTGCACGGTTTTATTTTTCTGCTATCGCTGGTTTTTTTATTTCTGATTGTGCGATTTTTCAGGATTCCCAAAAGAAAATATATATTGGACGACAATACAGTTCTGAGCTCTGCAGACGGCACGGTTGTGGCCATTGAACGGGTGGATGAAAAGAAATATTTCAATGAGCCGCGCATTCAGGTTTCCATTTTTATGTCGGTGCATAACGTGCATCAGAACTTATTTCCGATTACGGGAAGGGTGGCTGTTGCCGATTACATTCCGGGAAAATATCTGATAGCACATCATCCGAAATCGTCAGAGGAAAACGAAATGGAAGTTACCGTTGTCCGCCGCCCCGATGGCAAAAGTGTTCTGGTACGTCAAATAGCGGGAATCATGGCGCGTCGTGTAATCTGCTATGCAAAACCCGGCGATGACGTGAAGCAATGTGATGAACTCGGCTTCATTAAATTCGGTTCACGCAACGACCTTTTACTGCCTGTTGACGCGGTGGTTAAAGTAAAAATTGGGGATAAGGTAAAAGCCGGCATTACTGCCATTGCAACACTTTAGTAATTACGAATTGTTTTTATAATAGCGTCTCAATTTCGCTGAGCGCTGATACTTCATGCATGAGTTGGTACTGATGCGGCTTTTTGGTAAAGTTCACATACACCTGTGCTAATCCCAGCGCCTTCGCGGGAAGCAAATCCACTTCTATATCATCACCTATCATCATACTTTCTTCGGGCAATGCTTGTGCGCAATTAAGCGCATGAAGGAAAATGCGTTCGTCCGGTTTTTTGAAACCCGATTCTTCTGATGTAATTACCTGGTCAAAATAACGGTCCAGCCCTGATAGTGCTAATTTGCGATATTGTATTTCTGCAAAACCATTGGTAATAATGTGCAGTTTGTATTTTGAAAACGTGTATTCAAGCAATTCAAAAACTCCCGGAAATAATTTTGTTTTAAGCGGAAGACGGTCAACATAGGCATCAGAAATGGAAGCTGCAAGTTTTTCATCGTTGATGCCAAATTCCGCAAGCGGCAGCAAAAACCGTTGCAGTGAAAGTTCTTCTTTGGTTACCCTGTTTTCGCGGTATGCATCCCACAAGGCCGTATTATGCAGATTATAGCGATCGTGAAAAACTTCGTAGGAAGGACACCCTTTTTCCGTAAGTTCAAATTCTGAAAACAATTCCCTCAGCGTTTCGGTTGAGTTCGCGTCAAAATCCCAGATGGTTTTATCGAGATCAAAAAAAATGTGTTTGTAGGTTCTCACGGGCATATTGTTGGTTAACAAAAGTAGAAATAATTCTATCTAGTTGCCTAAAGTTAAATTGCCTGAAGTTTGGAGTTCATAAAGTTTGTAAAGTAGAAAGTTTATAAAGTCAAAAGCTTATAAAGTTTTAATTGCCGAATTATCCAATCCCCAATCCCTAACGCCCAATCTATATCTTCACCTTCACTCCACCCAGAAAGTTGATGCCTGCCTGCGGGAAGTAGCCGTCCATCACCGCTTCCTGACCATTGTAATAATAAGGATAAACCCAGGCATTGCTTTCATACTGCTCATTCAGAAAATTATTGAGCATAAAACTGAACTGTATTTCTTTAATGAAATTCAGATGCAGTGCATAACTCAACTGTGCATTATTGATAAAATACGCGTGAAGGCTGCGACTGTCACTGGATGTATTGTCGATGTATTGTTTGCCGACGTAATTCGAAGTTATATCGAGCCTCAGCCCTTTTACAAGGTCAAGTCCGAAATGATTCATAGCGGTAATAGCAGGAGAGAAGGCAATATCGGTCTCTCCGAGAAAATTCGCACGCTGCGACCAGGTATCCCAGTCATCCACGTATTCCGTGAAATTTAAAATTTTATTTTTGCTGATGGTGGCATTGGCTTCCCATAGCAATCTCTTGAAAAGCCTTGCCGATGCTGATATTTCGACACCTGTGCGATAACTTTTCGGAACGTTCGCCATGATGGCATATCCAACATCGTTGATTTCGCCGGTGAGTACAAGCTGATTTTTATAATCCATATAAAACACGTCGGCCGCAATTTGCAATGCACCGCTTCTGAAATTATATCCCAGTTCGTAATCGTATAATTGTTCGGCAGTGGGCATAGGACCGTTAGGATCCGCATCCGAAAAATTATTTCCGTTCGGCTCACGGTTAGACACCGCAAATGAAAGATACATACGGTTCTTATTATTGATAGTTGCAGTGACTCCAATTTTAGGATTGACGAAACTGAAAAAATGAGTCTGGTCCAGCACACGCAATGATGCATCTGTACCGCTTATGGTATGGCTCACATAACGGTACTGAACATCGCCATAAATACTGAAATGCTTGCCTGCCGAAACATCTGCTTTCGCGAAAGCATTTACATCATCTTTTACACCTTTATTATTGTACCATTCCATGTCCGGTGTGCTGCCGCCCGCATATTGTGCCCAGATGATATTCCCGTAATGTGTGCCCTCGTACCGGTTCGCTGCACCACCAATAGTGATACGCAGGTTTTTGTAATTATCGTAAATTCCCGAAAGGGTGAATCCGTAAAAATGATTATCGAGCCATTTGCGGCGAATGAGCGACGTATTCGTAATCGTATCATTTCCGATAATGATATCTGCAAGCCCGTATTCAGCAAAGGCTGTATGAGCCGAAGCATCGGCGACATCCTCAAATTCCTCATAATATCCACGACCGTAGGTATAATGAAGCGCAGCGTTCAGGTTGATGTGTTTTCCGAGTTCACGGTTGTATATAATCTGGTAATGATCCTGCTGATAATTGTCGGTTTGGTTTTGGTAGGTGAATGGATTGTACGTCCTGTTTGTTTGCAATGAATCTTTCGGAACGCCCTGCCATGCCTGATAAGTCTTTTCTTTTCCCGAGAAAACATTTATTCGCAGCATACTTTTTTCACCGTAATATCCTGCAGAAACAAAAAAAGATTTCAAATCCGAAGCTCCGCGGTCAATGAAACCGTCAGAAGTAATTTTTGAAAGGCGCCCGTCGAAGGTCCAGCGGCCGTTAATAAGACCTGTGCCAAGCTGCAGATTATTTTTAAACGTATTGAAGGAGCCGCAAGAGCTGTTTATTTCGAGGTAGGGGTCGGGATTCAGTTTTGTTGTTTGTATGTTGATGCTTGCGCCGAAAGCTGCGCTGCCGTTGGTTGAACTTCCAACACCGCGTTGTATCTGTATGTTGTCAACCGACGATGAAAAGTCGGGCATATTTACCCAAAACACGCCCTGCGATTCTGCATCATTCAGAGGAATGCCATTTACGGTAACATTGATGCGTGTAATATCGGTTCCGCGTATGCGCAGACTGGTATATCCAATCCCTGCACCGGCATCGGAGGTAACAACAACCGATGGCACGGTGGACAAGAGGAACGGCAGGTCCTGCCCCAGGTTGACCTGCTCTATTTTTTGCTTTTCCAGTAGAATGGATGTTGTCGGGGCCTTATTCCCGGCACGTGTTGCAGATATTATCACTTCGTCCTGCATCACGGCGCTTTTCTCCAGAATTAAATCTATTCTGGTATCAGACTGCAGGTCAATCGCCGCTTCCAGGTTTTTGTAACCTATAAAACTTGCTTTAATTGTGTACTTCCCTGCTTTCACATTTTTAAAGATGAAATTACCCGATGCATCTGAAGTGGCCGCAAGCCAGGTGTTTTCAATAACTATGTTTGCTGAAGTGAGAGGATTCCCGGTCGCTTTGTCGGTTACCTTACCGGTGATGGAAAATTGTGCCGTTGCAGCACACATGCATAGCATTGGCAATGCCATAAAAACAAAAAACCTTTTCATTCTTTTACTGTTTTAGTTAAACCCGGAATGGTCAACAGAGGCAAAAGCCATTCCTGTAGTTTATTTTTCCCTTCGCCGGCATTACCCGGAGCAGGTTCTATGAGTATGATCTCAGCCCGATTGTTTAGGGCACCCCTAATTGAACGTGACAAATGTATAAATTTGTGACGAGATGCCTGAAATTTTTTCAGATTTTGGAGAGTAACAGGACATTTTTCATGAGATAGTCCTGCTCATATTTCTAATACTGGATTTTGAACAATAATGCATTTTACCCCGACTTATGTCCTGCCATATTGCAAACACCCAGTCTGTTATCCATATATTTATTTCATTAAATGCGTTATTCTGCCTTCTTAAATCACAATTTTATGTTAATGTAACATCAACATTGTAAGAATATTAATAAAAATATACCAATCGATTATAAATAAGTTGTACCTTTGTTAGTCGTTGTTTATAGGGTTCCTATCTTACGGATATTCCTTATTTCCGACAGAAGTTAGTAAATTACATACGAAAGTGACCGCTCCGTGAGCGCGGTATTTAGAAAGGCATCATTATCTGATGAAATTCGAAGAATTACCAAAACTTAAAATAGGGACGTATGAGTCCCAAATTCCGCTCTTGCTTGGTGGCATGGGTGTTGGAATCACACGATCCAGACTTGCTTCTGCCGTTGCCAATGAAGGCGGCATGGGTGTTATCGCTGCTGTTGGGATAGGCATGTACGAACCTGATTTCAATAAGGATAATGCTGCAGCTAATCTTCGCGGCCTCCGGAAAGAAATTGGTATAATGCGAAAACTTACCAAAGGTGTTGTTGGTGTGAACGTAATGTACGCACTTACCAATTTTGAGAACATCATCGCGACCTGTCTTGAAGAAGAAGCCGACCTTATTGTTATGGGCGCCGGAATGCCAATGCGTTTGGGTGATTCTATAAGTGCAGAACAAATCCGCAGCGGTAAAACACGATTTGTTGTTATCGTTTCTTCAGCACGGGCTGCAAATCTTATTTTCAGAGCCTGGGAGCGCAATTACGATTATATTCCGGATGCCGTTGTTGTTGAAGGTCCGAGAGCCGGTGGGCATCTTGGCTTTAAGAAAGAACAGATTAATGATCCTGATTTTGCACTGGAGAAAATTCTTCCTGAAGTTGTGTCCGTAGTGAATACATACGGTGACAAGCATCAGCGGAAAATTCCGGTAATTGCAGCCGGTGGAATTTATACCGGTGAGGATATCTACAATATTATGACGCTGGGTGCCGACGGTGTTCAGATGGCAACGCGGTTTATCGGAACCTACGAATGCGACGCATCCGAAGAATTCAAACGCTCGTTGATTGACTGTACCGAAGAGGATATTGAAATTATTACAAGCCCTGTAGGGATGCCCGGAAGAGCTATCCGAAATACCTTTATCGATGAGGTGAAACTGGGTCACCGAATGCCATTTGCGTGTCCGTGGAAGTGTTTAAAAACCTGTGATTATGCAACTGCGCCGTATTGTATTGCACTTGCATTGGTGAATGCCGAACAGGGCAAAATGAACAAAGGCTTTGCCTTTGTTGGAGCCAATGCTCCGCGCGTAAAAAGTATAGTGAGTGTTAAAGAACTGATAGATGAGCTTAAGCTTGAATATGAAGCCGCGACTATCCAGGCACTCACGGGCGAGCCTGCTTTAATAAAAATAAAGCCTGCTGATACTACGGTTTAAATCCATTATTTTCATTTTGAAAATTCTCATTATTAACGGTCCAAACCTGAACCTTCTCGGAAAACGGGAAAAGGACATTTATGGCAATGCCACGTTTGATGAGTATTTTGTTGAACTTCAGCAAAAATTTCCGGATGCTGAACTGGAGTATTATCAGTCGAATATTGAAGGTGAGATAATCAACAAACTGCATGAAGCAGGCTTTTCTGTTAACGGCATCATTCTGAATGCAGGAGGCTATACACATACTTCTGTTGCCATTGCCGATGCTGTTCGTTCTATAACGAGCGCGGTTGTTGAAGTTCACATTACCAATGTGTTTGCCCGTGAAGAATACCGTCACATTTCTCTGATAGCGCCTGCCTGTAAGGGAAGTATTTCCGGTTTCGGGCTGGATTCATACAGGCTTGCCTTGGAAAGCTTCCTGGGCAAATAATTCGTCTGGAAACAGCATCACAATTCAGCGCAAAAAACGTACGTTACCAAACCATACTAATCGGTGCTTCGGTTTGTGCAATTAATCACCTGATACAATCAGGAGAACAGGTGGTTTCAAAATTTGTTTTTATCGAGTTGGCTGAAAAGCCTTTTTTTTCGGAGGTAAAAATCTTTTACGATACTTCCGTCAAAGATGCCGAAAACTTTATGGTGCGGAATTTTTTCACGTTTTTTTCGCAATCGGTTGAAGTGTCCGTAAAAATAAAAATGCGCACGTATCACTGCTGTAAAATCGCCAAAGCCACCGTCAAAAAGAAATTTTAGTGCTGCAACACCGTCAAGGACAAGCCTTGTAAAGAATACAGGAAAGATGCGTTTAGACGGCAGATTCTTATAAAGCAGCATAAAATTATTCCTGAAATTCAGGTACGTTTTGCGTGCCGAGCCTTTAGGGAGCGTTCCTCCGCCTATATGATAAACTCTTGAATCGGGGCAATACATTATTTTATAGCCGAAATTTTTCAGCCTCCAGCAAAAATCAATTTCTTCCATGTGGGCGAAAAAATCTTCGTCGAGACCGCTCAGCTTGTGATATAATTCGGCACGCACGAACATACAGGCACCGGTTGCCCAGAATATTTCCGCAGTATCGTCATACTGTCCGTTATCTTCTTCAATAACATTAAAAATCCGACCGCGACAAAAGGGGTAGCCGTATTTATCGATGTGTCCGCCGGCAGCTCCGGCATATTCAAACTTTGTCCGTTCAAAAAAAGAAAGTATTTTAGGCTGGCAGGCTGCAATGTTTTTATCTGCGTCCATCAACGCAATCACCGGTTCTATCCAGTTTTCCGTTACTTCGATATCGGAGTTCAGCAGAACGAAATATTCGGCATCTACCTGCTCAAGTGCCAGATTGTAACCACGCGAAAAGCCACCGTTCTCACTGTTTTCAATTATCCGGATGTGCGGATATTTTTCTTTGAGAAATGCAATAGAATCATCTGTAGAAGCATTATCGGCAATGATTACATCAGCAGCATTACGGCTATGTTCTATCACTTTAGGCAAAAACTCCTCGAGGAATTTTTTTCCGTTCCAGTTAAGTATGACAACCGCGGTTTTCAATATTCTGCAAAAATTAAGCTGTTACTTTTTCTTTGTTGTTTGACTTTTATTATTCCTGTTCAAATGCGGCATGAATCGTGCATAAATGTACACGTTTTTCTGTTAATTCAAATCGGCAATTTTATTCTGATATGCCCAAAAGCAATGGAGCTAATAAGATCTGAAGGTAATCAGAGTGTCGTTATCCTTTTATCTGGGGTTATTATAGTAGTCATCAATTTTACTGCCGTAATGCGGAATGTAAGCATCACTGTCGATATCGGTAGTAACGCTGTTGCGCGAATATATTTTTAATTTCCAGCGGTAATCGGATACTTCGCCTTTGGCATCTGACTGAATCAGTTCATAATCGTTTGATATCAGGTCGCGGTTGTAATAAACAAAGCGCTTGTTCTGTTGATTCGCCAGTGAATGATAATGCCAGATTTCATAAGGGTAGGCGTCCGGGTCATCGAGTACCTGAATGCGGGAGTTCGGCGGACCGTATTGTAAATACACTCGTCCGCGATCGGTGGCATAACCTTTCTTTATCGGTGTACCGAAATCATTGTTTACCTTCTGCACTTCCTGATAATAGGTCAACCATGCTTTTTCGGGATTCTGAACGTCACGTGCCTGCCAGAAAAACAGGAAATACTGTTTCATACTGGCAAGATCATTTTTTTTAATCTGAATGCGCGCGTATGAACGTTCTGATTCGCTTGATATAGGGAAGAGGCATTTAATCCAGTCTTTGAGTGTATCTGCACTCGTAATTTTTTCAACGAAAGAATTAACTGTTTTTACCTGAGAAAGATCGTTTTCGGCAGGTTGGTATTCCGGATTGTTTCTGCGGAAGAATAATTTGTTTGAAGCAACAATTTCATTTTTTTGGTTACGTACTTCTATCACCAGATTGTAGTTTCCGGTAGGCAGTAAGGATATATCAAATTCATTTATCAGCACATTTACCTGTTTTGCGGTCTCTTTCTTCACCTTTATATATTCTCCATAGAGTTGATTTGTTTCATAGGTTTCTATGAAGGAACTCAGCAGATATTTTTGATTTTCGCCGACTATCTTGTCTGCATTATTTACTTCCGCATAAAACGTGAGTTTTGAAACTGACTCCGGAAAATAATTCAGAATATACGGCACAAGATCGTACCCACTTTTAGAGAGAACTGTAGTTGTTTGCGATGCTCTGATTGATTCAATAAATTCAATTCCTGAAACAGCGGCTTTACCGGCAGGATAATCTATAGTAATTGTTTCATCAGAATTATACGGGATTGCTTTGTCATTTTTATCAGAAATGCTAATCTCTACTTTATACGTTCCGTTTGGGAGGAGAAATCGTTGCTGGTCAATAAAATTGATGTTTACGTTTGTTGTGTCATCGAGTTCCGGGCTAAGCAGATTTATTTTCTTAAAATCGCGGACCACGGAGTCCTGTTTAAAAATCAGTGTGAGTTCAATCGTTCCCTGCCATTTGCCATTTGGTTTTTGGACAAAGACAACACTTTTGCCAACCACGGTTGTATATGTTTCAATGTACGGACCGTCGGTTGGACTGCAGAAGGTGGCATACGACATAAATGCCTGGAGCCTTTTTGCTTGTGTAGTGGAAGGAACAAGAAGTAAGGCCGGAAGGGCTATTAAAAGAAAGTACAATTTTTTCATAAGAATAATAATTAGTATGAAACAATAAAACAAAGGTACAAAAATGGCATTCAGAAAGCTATGAAATTCAACAAACGGCGTGTTTGAAAAGACGAAAGGTCAGGTAACGGTAATAAAAAGTAAGTGAACGGCAGATAAAACCAAGACAGCGGTATTCAGGAAATTAGGTATGGTAGTGGAGATAAAAATGCACAAAACAAAAAATGATTCTTTTGAATTTAATTAAAAGATGTATTTTTGCAGCGGAGAGATGGCAGAGCGGTCGAATGCGGCGGTCTTGAAAACCGTTGTCCTAGCAATGGGACCGGGGGTTCGAATCCCTCTCTCTCCGC
>JBAXND010000042.1 GCA_037133915.1 Bacteroidota bacterium | reverse complement strand
TTTGGTGGACCAGTTTGCCGCGGAATGAGTGGACTACTATGTGCGGAATATCCAGTCAAGCATATTGATAGCAAATCCCTCGTTTTCATTGGCCATAAGTACTTGGCCGTTTTCCGTATCCACATAAACATCCTGCATACACTGTCCGTCACTCAAAGTAAATTTGTATGTAAGGCGGTATTCATTACTTTGCATGCTACCCGTTGCAGGCAGTAAAAGCAGTTCTGCTTTGGGCAATGTTATGTAATTTGTGTTCGCAGGGTTTATTGATATCAATGGTCGGTTTTGCTGCTGCATGTGCGTTACCGATTTTTTTTCAAATAATTTACGGCCAGGGCCAACGCCTGTTGTTCATTTATATTCTTGCGCAGCGAGGCTTTCAGCGTATTGTATGCTCTGCCGTTCATAAGTGTGACATAACCGCCTTTTTCATGAACAATGAATTGCACGCCGTATAGCGGGTACCCGTTAAATGTTTGCAAGTAGCGGCTGTGCGTATTCCCAAACTCATCTTTTTCGCTTCGAATAAGCTTAAAACCAATACCCTTTTGTAGGTGGTAGTTTTGCCCGAGCCAATCAAACCATCTCGAACTCACAATTGCATTCACGCAGCTGAATTTTATTAATGCGGGAATAGCTGTGCCTGCAACCATGCTTACCTGTTCGGCACCGGGCGCAACTTTAAAACAATAAGGTGCGGCAATATTGCTGTAATCAACGGGTGAATTGCCACACAGGTTCAGATACCTGAATTCTGACGAATAAATGATTCCCGCGTGAAGGTTCATGATGCCGCTGAATAATAACAGCATTATGAAGATGCGTTTAAAAACATTAAAGAGATTTTTCATGTGTATATTTTTTTTTAATTCAACATGCCGTATTTTTAAAAATTCCTATCAGTTTAACAATAGGAATGCCGCGTCATATGCATTCGCCCCATCGGTCATAAATCAACATCTGGAAGTTTTCTACATTCATTCCGGAATTACGGGGAAGAAAAAGATGACTGTATAAAAACAACTTTCGCGCATCCATTTTTTTTAAAAAAGTATATTCAGCGACACCTTTTAGCTACCAGGTTGATAGAAACAATTTTCAGGGTTTGGGAGCGATGAAGTTTTCGTAACAAGATGCAAAAAAAATGGCATGGACGAAGAGCGCGTAAAACCAATTTGTTTTGATCCTGTGCAAAACAACGGCGGTAAAATAGCCTGACCTATTTCATAGCCATTACCTGAAGTGTGCAGTACATAAACCGGTTCTGTTGAACGGATATAAGTGGATTGTTGTGAAAGCACAAACTCATAGGTCTGACCTGACCCTATGGTTGCCACCGGCGTACTGCCCCCATCAATAAATATATCTGTATTATTTTGAGTTCCAAGCACAGAAACTCTTTCCATGTAAGTTGTCCCATAATTAAGTCATCCTTTCACAACTATATATTCTGTGCCTGTAAGCGATACAGGGACAATCTGATCACCCGCTAAATCCCTTCCGCCACCGGGACTTCCAATCAAATCATCCTTAATTGTTATCGCAATTGGTTTATTGGAGGTAACCACCGATCCCTGCAAATGCCCTGAAGGCAACTGGCTTGTAGCGGTACCTGACCATGTCTGCCCTCTGTTCAGATTTATATTAAATGAAACACCTGCAGGATGCCCTACAACATTATTTGATGGAGTGACAACAACAGTAGTCCCATTCTCAGTTGCTACAATATCAAAAGAGGAATATGGCACTGGATTATAAGTCCCATTTGAATAATAGGTTTGTGAAGGAATCATGAAACTGTCGCCCAGCGCATTTCTTCCTTTCAGGGAAAATATCTCAGGGTTGCAGTTGCAATAGCTGCTCACGACTTCGTAATGGGCTGTTATTTTTTCACTGGAGGTGATATGTAAACCATAATTCAAAACACAGTTTGCAGGGGTATTTTCAATGCTCCCGATAAAATTTGTAAGATCAACCGATATCGTTGAACTTGCAGGAATATTCACGATTATTGGTGCAAATGCGGCATTTGCAGGTTGCGAAACAGTGACATTTGCCGGGAGGTTCGTTGTCGAAAAATGAAGTACAATAGGCTTATCGTAATTCAGGGCATTTGACGACACCTCCGGTGCTGCAAACCAAAATGCCGTATCGTTCTGACAAACGGATATTTTACCAAAAGCCAGTAATAAAACCAACGCAATAAAGGTTGATTTTATTACCGGGACCATTTTTGTTAAAGAGCGCATACCATATTTATTTTTTTTCAAAAGCATTTACAAAAGTCACGACACCCCCCACTTTTTTCCAGATAATTGCAGCCACCGTCATATTCGCCATATTGCAGTCTGAAGGACAATTAATTGTATATTCACTATTAATTGTGGTGCCCGATGCAGCTGTACCGCAAACAATCATTGCACCTAACGCACTGTTGTTACAACTGGCAGCCCTTAGCGTATGGTTGTGCTTATAGTTTGGCACGGCCGGATGGCTGCTTGCAATGACTTGCTTATACGGACCGGAAGCACCATCAATTCCATCCTCCAAAGCGTACATAGCAAGGTAATAATCGGCGCCACTCACAGCAGTAAAGAATTTTGTCTGAGTTGTAAGGTTGATACTCTGTCCGCTTTTCTTAATTATAAAATTAGTTTGCGCCACCGGTGTCCTTTGAAGTACGCTATTAATAGAGGGTTGATACTCATACAAAAATCTGTCTTCATTAATTATAAAATTCGGAATTCCCTGATCATCCGGATAGTTAGCACTTAATCCATTATAACAGGGTGATGTCAACCCATCGTCGACATGGCAAACAACCGGTACAACTCGATCGCCGTTATGATTTGTAATACCAGTTAATGAATCATGCCCCCAGGCGCCGCAATATGGGCACCATGTGGCTGTATATTCCAGCACCAGGGCATTTTGCCGTTGTTCCGGGTTTATGTTTTGTCCTTGAGTTCCGGAACCATCGCTTTGACTGGCGTTATCGGAAATGTCTTTCTTTTTGCAGCCTGCAAAAATCAAGGCAATTGCAATCAGGAAAATTGATGTTGTTCTCATTTGTTTTAAGTTTTAATTCAAGAATGTTTTTACAATGTGATGTTGCGCTATTTTTTTTCGAAAGCATTCACAAAAGTCACGACACCATTCACTTTTTTCCATATAAATGTGGCAACGGTCATGTTGGACATGTTGCAAACTGCAGGGCAGTGAATCGTGTATTCCTTTGTTATTTCGGTTCCTGCAGTTACCGAACCTGAAACTATTTTCTCTCCTAATGCATCATTATCAACACTTGCAGCACGCAACATATGACTGATTTTACGTTTACCATAAGGAATATTATCTTCAAGGGCATACGCCGCCAGATAATAATCGGCATTACTCTCACTATTGAAAAACTTCGTCGTGACAGTTACGCTTATATTCTGCCCGTCTTTTTTCATGCTGAAATTTGACTGGGCTTCCGGTGTTCTTGATAACACAGCATCAATAGAGCTTTCAATCTGCTGATAGAAACATGGCTGATCATTGATAATAAAAACCACAGAATCAGAATAAATTCTAAACATCCTCGCGTAAAGTGAGTCATCGGTTATATACTTTTTGCAAATTACGGGAACTGGCCAAACGGGCTCGTAACTAAGAATTTTCGTCAATTCAGCATTCACTGTCGAATCCGCACAAGGACATCCAGGTACAAATTCTAATACACCAACATACTGCAGCTGCTGTGGTACCATGCCACAATTTGGGTGCTGGCTGCCACCGGAATCCGTAACAGGAGAAATGTCGTTTTTCTTTTTGCAGCTTGTAAAAATCAAGGCAATTGCGATCAGGAAAATTGTTGTTGTTCTCATTTGTTTTAAGTTTTAATTGTGAGTATTATTATTATAATGGTATTCATTTTGTATCTCTATGGAAGCACTGAAACTATTCCGGTACGTTTATAATCTTTGCCACGAGGATCTCTGAAAAACACTATCCATACATACACTCCTTCTTTCACAGTTTCACCGTTAAAAGAGCAGTCCCATGCCTCTGCAGGATTTGTGGTTTTCCATAATTCCTTACCCCAACCGTCATAAAGATGAAGTGAGTAAGCCTTTGCATCCGTATTCGTAAAAACCGGTTTCCAAACATCATTGATTCCATCGCCATTGGGCGAAACGGCATTGGGAATAAACACCAGCATTTCCGGCAGCACCTCAACCGTTTTAATAATGGTATCATCACAGTTGTGCCCGCTTTCTACAATGAGTTTTACTTCGTGAATACCTTCGGAAACATATGTATGCGATGGCGACTGTAGCTCAGAATTATTATTACCGATACTTGCCGGATCACCAAAATCCCAGTACCAGCGATTTGCCGACACTGATTGGTCAATAAAATCAATGAGCGGATATGTCATATCCACAAGTTCAGGGTTTGGGTAGAAGTCGGCAATGGGCGGTCTGTAAGCATTTACGGTTACTCCCGACGTTCCAAAACAGCCATAATAGGATACTACGGTTATAACCGGATGATAAGAGCCGGCATTTTCAAAGGTGTGAACAGGCGAACTTCCTGTTGCTGTATTATTGCCCGAATACGGGTCATCAAACATCCAGACTGCAGACGAATCATTCGGCGACACATTGTATGAAAATCTTACCGTTAAAGGCATACAGCCATCCATTGGCTCGGCGGTGGTATTAATATTTACCGGAGGATAAACATTTACGGTAGCAATAGCCGAACCCGTGCACCCAACCGCATCTGTTCCAAGTACTGTATAGGTTGTTGTAGATTGAGGTGTGGCCGTCACAAAAGATGATGCTGTTGTAGAAAGGCCGGCTGACGGCATCCACGAATAATTCAGCGCACCCGATGCACTCAGGTTTGCCGATGCACCCGGACATATTGAAATATACGAGGGTAGCGTTGACATCGCCAAAGCAGATTTCACAATTATAGATTGGTTCGCTTCATTAACACATCCTGTAAACGAATCCGTAAAAGTGTAGGTAAGGCTGTGGGTACCCACTCCCGCTATCGCAGGGTCAAAGGTTGTACCGCTCACTCCGGGGCCGGCGAATATGCCTCCTGCAGGAGTTCCGCCCCCAAGCGTGAATGCCTGTGAATAGACACACACCGGAGCTATGGGTGCAAAGGAAACTACAGGCAATGGGTTTACCTGAATTGTTTCAGTAACCGAATTAATGCAACCACTCAACGGATCCGGATACGTGTATGTTATTGCGAACGTTCCTGAGCCGCTGACCGCCGGGTTGAACAGACCGCTGCTTACACCCGGTCCGGAGTAATCGCCTCCTGCCGGCGAACCAAATGCCAGCGAAAACGCAGGCACATCGGCGCAAACCGGCGCCAAAGGTGTAGACGTAACAACGGGCAGCGGATTCACTTTGATAGTTGCAGAAGCAGAATCCGTACAGGAATTGCCATCCGAATAAACATACAACAGCATATGAACCCCTGCACCGGCAACTGATGGATTGAAAACCGCTGACTGAATTCCGTCAACGTAATAGGTTCCGCCGGTCGGTGATGCACCGCTCAGGGTAATTGTTGATGCATTGATGCACATATCACTGAATGCCGGCAACGAAACAGTGGGCAGCGGATACACCGTAACTGTTTGAAATGCCGTATCAGAACACTGATTGCCATCGGAATAAAAATAAACAACAGCATGAACTCCGGCTCCGGCAACTGTTGGGTTAAAGGTGTTGTTATTTATCCCGCTTCCTGCAAAAACACCGCCTGAAGGGACGCCATTATTAAGTGCAAATGGAGCTGCATCAATGCAAACCGGCGGGATAGGGTTTACCAATGCAATCGGCATTGCATTGACTGTTACGGTTTGCGTCGCTGAATTTGTACATAAATGTGAATCTGTATAAACATAGGAAAGGTTAAATGTTCCAACACCTGCTCCTGTCGGGCTGAAAACGCCATTTGATATACCCTGTCCGGTATAAGCTCCGCCGGCCGGATTTCCCTGTGTAAGTGTGATGGGCGACGCATTCAGGCAAAATGGCCCTATGGTTGAAAATGTGACAGCCGGGAGCGCATTGACTGTAATTGTTGTGGTTGCGGTTCCCACACAGTTATTCGGATCAGTGTAGGTATAGGTGATAACATGATTGCCGGCTCCGGCAGCCGTCGGATTAAATACTCCGTTTGTAACGCCGGCACCCGAATAAAATCCGCCTGCAGGGCTTCCGCCCGTGAGCGTAAACGGGGCAGCATTGATGCACATGGACGGAATAGCTGATAATGTAGCCACCGGCGGCGGTGATGTTGAAACAATGAAGGTCTGCGCAGCGGTGCAATTATGAGCGTCTGTAACTGTTACGGTGTAGCTTCCGGCAGGCAGATTTGTCAGGTTTGGGGAATTAGGATATCCTCCCGTCCATGAATATGTAATCGGATTTGTACCGGCATTAACGGCAACTGCAATAGAACCATTATGAGTTCCTGCGCAGGTTTCATTTACAATAGTTGCCGATAAGGTTATACCGGGATAATTGTACGATTGAGTAACCACCCATACGGTTGCCTGACTCATTGAACAACATTGCCAGGGAGTTGCGCACACGCATTGCGGATATTGCCCGCATGTGTGAGCGCAACAGTAATCATATTTCATGCCCGATGGACAATTCTGTGCTCCAGGCACAGACGCGCAGCACCAAGCCACACTACCGCCACCACAAACTATTTGAATTGAAGTAGACGTGTATTGTGAATTGACGTAATAACAGCATGTTCCGATAATTGTTTGCGTTTGACCGGTAGGTGTATATCCGGTAGGAACGGTTCCGATATTGTTACAAAGAGCCTTCATTCCGCCCTTCTTCTGATGCAGCCCGTCAAATGAATAATCTGCACTATCCTTGACGGGGGAAAAGACATTATTCATGATTTGTTCGCCCGTAAGCCTGCTTACAGATTCCGGCCGAAAATAATGCACAACACTATCCGAATCCGTAAGTACGATTCTGTAGTAAAGCGTATCGGGATCAGATGGTTTAAGGATATCATTATAAAGATATCCACCGCCATTACTTTCAGTTGAATACAGAATAGTATCGAAGTAGTCGATATCCTGCGGGAAATAGAGTGCGAAGATGTCAGGAATTCCGCTTAGTATCGCCGAATCCAGTATTGAAAAATTAACGCCATCGGTGCTTTTCTCCAGCTTAACGCTTACCGCTGATTGTCCCGAAGGGTTTACCCAAACAAGGTGAGTTGCGGTATCCCCCATAATATCCATACACCTGAAAATATTTTCAGGCGGGGAGGAAAATTTATTTTGCGAAAATGCATAACAACCGGTGAAAATTAGAGCTGAAAATAATACCACGGAAAAACGTGCGTTTGATTTCATAGTATTTGTTTTTTAAGTATTGTTTTTTTTCTTCCTTTATAGCTTATTAAAGTAAACCTAAAGGGAAAACAAAGATAAAACATTACAAAAGCCTTGTCAAATGGGCTTTATAGAATGTTTTGGCAGTCCGGTATAAAAATCACTTCATTTCGGCTATGGAAATCCCTTATTCATCGAAAAAAACCACCTTGAAAATATTTTTCCACTTCCATTCCAGGAATAAAAAAAAGAGGGGCAAACGCCCCTCTTTATAAAACAGCTATATTGTATCTATTTGTTTTATAATACTTTAAATTCGCCCAGGAATTAAATTTGCCGATTTGTTTGAGACAGCAGAACTAATAAACAAACTCAAATACATTATTTATTTCTTTTCATACGCGTTCACAAAAGTAGTGTCTCCGGCAATTTTCCATATTATAGCGGCTACCGTAACATTAGACATATTGCAATTCGCAGGGCAGGTAATTGAATAATCGCCGCTTATAAAGGCACCCTCGTCGGCAGAACCGCTTACAATCTTTTCGCCCAATGCGCTGTTACTACAGCTTGAGGCTCTGAGTGTGTGGTTATGTTTATATGCAGGATCCGTAGCGCCGGTTTGCTGGTTCGATCCGGCAAGCCCGTCAATGCCATCTTCCAGAGCATAAACAGCGAGATAATAATCGGCACCGCTTACCGCTTTGAAAAATTTTGTTTTGGTATGGACGCTGATGCTTCTGCCATTTCGTGCCATGGTGAAATTAGTTTGTGCCACCGGTTCTCTTGCAAGAACTGCGGCAACATCACTGACTGAGTTCGAATGAACGTCGTTGATGACGAAATCGGGAACACCGCCATCGTTGGGATAAATGGCCATTACTCCGTTAAACAGATTGGGGTCAGGCGAGATGCCGTCGCTCACATGGCATAGCACCGGGACCACTTTCTTCAGATTGTAATTGATAATTTCGCCAATGGTTTCATGCCCCCAGCTACCGCAGGCGCTGCACCATGTTGCAGTATATTCCAACACCAGCGCGTATTGTTTTTGTTCGGGCTCAACATTTGCAATTACCGGTTCATTGTCTGTGTTGCTATCAGCAATCTCAGAATTGTCTTTCTTTTTACACGCAGAGAATATTAATATTATCCCAAGCAACGCCAATGATATTTTTTTCATTTTTTCGTATTTTGTTTTTAGTTGAATTTTAAACAAGATATGAATAATGACGTAAAAATGAAAGAAAAGGTGACACGGAAACCCAAATATTTATTTGTAAAAACAGGAAAAGCCGCCGCAAAACGACAGCTTCTCCTACATGGTCATCATGTTTCGTAATTAAAACTTAGGACATTCTACGGCACGAAATTTCGAATATTTTGTTTTCACCGTTTTATTTTTCGGATATTTCATAGTGTACTGAAGCTCTATATTTTGAGTTTTAGCCGGTTCGATATTAAAATTCCAGGTGAGTATCCCGGTAAGGACGTTGTGATCGGCATTTGAAATCTCGTCGGCACTCACTTCTATCTCACTGTTTTCCGAAACCGGCACCTGATCCTGTATCTCTATAGAGATTGGCACTTTGCGATTATTCTTCACAACGATTTCAAATTTGTGTGTTTCCTTTCTCTTCGTTCCGATGAGCTGGTCGCTGCTGTAATCTTTAAGTTTTGTGCGGGTAACGAGTACTTTTTTATCGCGGCCGAATGAAAGGTCGAGAGTGTCTTTAACGTTACGCGTATCAATATATGACTGTCCGACAAAGGTTCCGCCAAAATATACCATGGCAGGACCTTCAACCAGATTCAGGTCTTCCCATCCGGTGATGCGTGCCAGCAGGAATGCGTCTTTATCCATTTTGGGAATACATATATATTTGTAAGTGGCCGGCAGGTTGAACTCTTTAACATCCACAATATACGGCTTTGAATCGCTTGGGATGCTGTACTTTGCGGCTATATCAAATTCAACGCTCAACTGATCAACCTGTATCTGCGTGAACAGCACTTCTCCGCTTTTCGCTTCCTGCTTATCGGCTTTGTAATCATATTCGTTATTCAGGTTGGATTGATTCTGGTTTGTGGTCCATGAATAATTATAATCGATGCCATAATCGGAATAATTGAGCTTCCACGGCTCGAGTGTCGGTTGGGTTGCCGATTGTGTGGGGTCTGCGGTTGAAAGTGTCATGTCTATATTGTTCCAGTCGATACCCGAATTATTGAACACCTTTGCGCGATAAATCAAATCCACGGGTTGGTTAATTTCCTCCGATTTCAATTCATAATACGGTGCCCAACCGGCATCGGTAAGGTAGTAACTGAGATTCACGTTCTGTGTCTGCTCAGCTTCAACTGAAACGAGCACACTTACTTCGCTTCGCTCGTAGCTGTTTTGAGAATTAAGCTCTATAAGCTCTGCATTAATGTTTCCCATCTCGGTTGTTAGAGTAGCATTCTGAACATCAATCTGCGAAATGCGCTTGTTCAGATCAAAAACCCTTGTCTGGAAAAAATCCGCAGCCTTTATCAGTTCCGCAACATTTACACCGGTTTGCTGACCGCCTATTGCCTGATTCTTTAAAAGCATATCGCGCTCAATGTTGAGTGCGTTCTTTTCATCTGCAAGGTTTTGAATTTTGGCTGTTACAAGGATTACAGAATCCTTAAGGGCCTTAATTCTTGGTTTATCATCGTTTTTAGTCAGATAATTCACTTTGCTCGAAACAGAAAGAATAGAAACGGCAGCGACCGATGAAACGCGGATACTGCGCGGGTCAAGTTTTGATGAAAGGCCTTCGAATACGAGCAGGTTTCTCCCTGCCGCAAGTTTTAGAGAAACATCATGCGACACCTCAGCGCCACTCAGAAAAACTGTAACATTTTTTATCTCGGGTTTGATTTTCTGCGTTGTCTCTTTCTGACTGAAAGCACTGCTGCACATAGCCATGAGGGCAAAAATAAATACGATTTTTCTCATACGGTTTTGGGTTAAATTTATTAATTAATTAAAAAAACAGGTAAAAAAGCGAGAAATACATCAAGTATCGTTCCAAACTTCATTATTTCAATGGTTTACCCGTCAGTAAGCACTTTCAATTAAAATTACTGAATTATGAGCAATGAAATTATCTTTTTTTTACTTTTGTTCACCGATTAACAATAGAACATTCACCTAAATAAATTACAATGGATAAAATACTTATCGTAGGAGCTGTAGGACAGATCGGATCTGAACTCACCATGGCATTAAGGAATATTTACGGCAACGACAACGTAATTGCCAGTACACGCAAAAGTCCGCCTTCGGATGTGGTAAAAGATTCCGGACCGTTTGAATTTTTTGATGTTGTTGATGGCAAAAAACTTGCTGAGATTTCAAAAAAATATGATGTAAACATCATCGTAAACATGGCCGCTATTCTTTCGGCTGTTGGTGAAAGCAACCCAATGCTAGCATGGGATATCAACATGAACGGTCTTATCAACGTTCTTGAGGTTGCCCGTGAAATGAAAATGAAACAGGTATTGGTTCCCAGTTCTATTGCAGTTTTCGGCCCCGGCACTCCGCTGGAATGTGCTCCTCAGGAAACCGTTCTCAAACCTACCACCATGTATGGTGTTACCAAAGTTGCCGGCGAACTGGTTGGCGATTACTACGTACGTAAATACGGTCTTGATGTTCGTGGTCTCCGTTACCCCGGTATCATCAGCTACGAAACACTGCCCGGCGGCGGTACTACCGACTATGCTGTTGGTATTTATTTTGACGCCGTTAAGCATGGCAAATACGAATGCTTTGTTCGCGAAGATACCCGTTTACCGATGATGTATATGCCCGACTGTCTCAAATCAACGATTGACCTGATGCAGGCAGATTTCAGCACACTGAAACACCACTGCGATTTCAATGTTGGCGCCATGAGTTTCTCAGCAGGCGAACTGGCAGCATCAATCAAAAAATACATGCCCGACTTCACCGTTACATACAATCCCGATTTCCGTCAGAAGATTGCTGACTCATGGCCAAATGCCGTTGACGACAGCGCAGCACGCGAAGAATGGGGATGGAAACCGGCGTTCGACCTCGATGCCATGACCAAAGACATGCTCGAAAATATCGGTAAAAAACACAAAGCCGGTCTGATTTAATAATTGTTCGACCAAACCAACTAATTAATAATCATCTAACAGGAGATATTTAAAATGCAAAAAAGAGTTAATGAATATCTGAGCGCTGAACTTGCAAAACTGCAGGAGCAGAAATTATTCAAAAATGAACGCATCATTGAGAGCTCACAAGGTGCCGAAATTACAGTAAAAGGCAAACAGTGCCTGAATTTCTGCGCAAACAATTATCTGGGTCTTTCATCGCACCCCGACCTGATTGCTGCTGCACACAAAGGCATTGACCATCGTGGTTATGGTCTGTCATCCGTACGTTTCATCTGCGGAACGCAAGACATACACAAAGAGCTGGAGCGTAAAGTAAGCGATTTCCTTGGTATGGAAGATACTATTTTATTCTCATCCTGCTTTGATGCCAATGGTGCTGTTTTTGAGCCTCTGCTGGGCGAAGAAGACGCAATTATTACCGATGCACTGAATCATGCTTCTATCATCGATGGTATCCGTCTGTGCAAAGCACAGCGCTGGATTTACAATCACGGTGATATGCGCGATGTTGAGGAAGTTGACCCTGCAACAGGTAAATCGGGCAAAGGCCTTGAGCGTTGCCTTCAGGAAGCTGCAAAATGCCGTTTCCGTATGATTGCCACCGACGGTTCATTCAGCATGGACGGCGACATTGCAAAACTGAAAGAGATTTGCGATCTGGCTGATAAATATGATGCAATGGTAATGGTTGACGACAGTCATTCATCGGGTTTCCTTGGCAAAACAGGCCGTGGAACGCACGAATATCGCGGTGTTATGGGTCGCGTAGACATCATCACTACCACTTTCGGAAAAGCTCTTGGTGGTGCATCCGGTGGTTGTATTTCAGGAAGCAAAGAAGTGATTAACTGGATGCGTAACAAAGCCCGTCCGTATCTGTTCTCAAACACCGTTGCTCCGGCCGTTGTTGAAGGAACCATCAAGGTTATGGACATTCTTATGGCCAGCACCGAGTTGCGCGACAAACTGGAACGCAATACCAAATATTTCCGCACCAAGATGACAGAAGCCGGTTTTGACATTGTTGCCGGTGACCATCCTATCGTTCCCATTATGTTCGGAAAATATCCCGACTGCAGCAAACTGGCTGTAGAATTCGCAAACAAAATGCTTGAAGAAGGTATTTATGTTATTGCCTTCTCATTCCCGGTTGTTCCTAAAGGTAAAGACCGCATCCGCGTTCAGATATCGGCAGGACACGAAATGGAACACCTGGACAAAGCAATTGCAGCTTTTACCAAAGTTGGCAAAGAGCTTGGCATGCTGAAATAATTTTTCTGATCAGGTTTAACAAAGATCCGGAGCTGTCATGGTTCCGGATTTTTTTATGTTTTGTCGGCAACAATCAATCTATATAAGTTTCGCGGAGAATAGATTTCACCTTTAGTATCTCCTTCTCTTCAAGGGCACCCAGAATTTTCATAACACGCAACCTGTCAATAGTTCGTATCTGGTCAAGGACAACCCATCCATTCTTGCGGTTATGTTTAACCGGCACCCGAGTTGGATAATCCCGTGATTTACTGGTCATAGGTGCGACTACAATTGTTTGCAGATACTTGTTCATTTCGTCAGGAGAAATGACAACACAAGGTCTTGTTTTATTGATTTCATGACCCAGAGTTGGCTCAAGATTAACCAACACAATAGAATATTGGGCTATTTCCATTCCTCAAAATTTTCATCGTGAAGCATATCGGGCATCAAAAGATGATCTTCATGCTTTTCGTGCATCTTCTTGAACGCTTTTTCCCAACCTTTACGAGGTTCGGATTTTGGTTTCAGAATGATATAACTCTTTTCAAGAATAAGTTCCACACTGTCGGTAATGTGATACCTTTCAAGAATACTTTTACTAAGCCGTAGCCCTTTAGAGTTTCCGATGGGAATAATTGAGATGTCCATAGCCCTATTAAAATGTAATTACAAAGTTATTACATTTATCAACAAAAACCAAATAATAATTAATCGTTATTTTTCAATTCCCAGTTCGCGCAACGCGATCCAGGCCATGAAGCCCATACCGGTTTCAAGTGCGGTTTCGTCGATATTAAAGGTGGCTGTATGAAGGTTAGAGTGGATGTTTTTCTCCTCATTGCGAACGCCCAGTCGGTAAAAACACGACGGAACTTTTTGAGAGTAATAAGCGAAATCTTCAGCGGTCATGCGCATTTCAACATCTATAACATTTTCTTTTCCGACAAATTCTATCGCATATTCTTTTACTTTTCGCGTGGTGTCTTCATCGTTCACCAGGAATGGATAACCTTTATCGATAAACACTTCGCACGATCCGCCCATACTTTCGGCAATGGCTTCCGACATGAATTTTATTTTTTCATGCGCTTCGTCGCGCCATTTCTCACTATATGTTCTGAAAGTACCTTCAAGAATAACCTGATCTGGAATAATATTGGTGCGTCCGTTGCCGATAATGCGACCAAACGACAATACCGATGGAATAGCAGGAGTGGCATTGCGGCTCACGATTTGTTGTAAGGCAACAACAATGTACGAAGCAATTACCACAGGGTCGATATTCAGTTCGGGTGTAGCAGCGTGACCGCCTTTGCCTTTTACGGTAATAAAGACTTCATCGGTGGAAGCCATGTACATCCCGGCTTTCAAGCCAATTTTACCGGCATCGAGCGTTGGCAGCACGTGCTGACCAAACATATGAACGGGCGCAGGATTTTCAAGCACGCCTTCCTGTATCATCACAGATGCGCCTCCGGGGTATTTTTCCTCTGACGGCTGAAAGATTAGTTTTACGGTACCGCTGAATTCATTCTTCAATTCGTTCAGGATACGTGCCGTTCCCAGCAAAGATGCCATGTGAGCATCATGACCGCAGGCGTGCATTACGCCTTCATTTTGTGAACGGTATTCGGCATTGGTTAATTCTATCACGTTGAGTGCGTCCATATCGGAACGAAGCGCTATTACACGCGAATCCGGATCTTTTCCTTCTATAAGTGCAACAATGCCTGTTTTAGCAACACCTTTTGTTACTTCGATGCCCATCTTTTCAAGATGCCAGGCAAGGTAAGAGGCCGTTTCATATTCTTCAAATGCCAGTTCGGGATGGGCATGAAAATGACGTCTCCATGCAATTACATCATCAAGATATTCTTTTGACAGGAGTTTTACTTTTTCAATGAGATTTTCCATCGGACAAAATATCTAAATAATTTGACAATAATTAAAAGTCGGTGCTGAGTGAAATGTAAAAAACAGGTTTTTGTATTTCCATATTTTCGACACCCCAGGCATAATCGAGTCTGAGAAAATAGCCCAGTATGCGTGTTCTGACGCCACAGCCCATCCCACCAACAATGGGATCACGGATATCTTTAAGCATGACAGATATGGGACCGTAGTAAAAATATTTTTTAAATACAGTATTCTCTTCCGACCAGGGATTCCAACCTGTCCAGGCCGTTCCGATATCACCAAAACCAACAATCTGAAAGTTGTTGAAGAAATCGGATTTGACCGGTTTTTTAGAAAAGTACCTGAAAATAGGGAAGCGCAGTTCGCTGTTTAAAACCGCGAAATTGTTCCCGTTTCGGATATTCTGAGTGAAGCCGCGCATGTTGGTTGCCAGTGTCTGGAATGCGTAGTTCTGATTTTGCGATACTGAAATATCATTATTGAATTTAGGAATAATCCAGTTATCAACGCCTCCGAGATAATAAATGAGTTTATTATTTCCGAAAGAGGTGCTTGCCGCAATTCTGTTTGCCCAGATAAATGTTTTATGAATCTTTTTATAATTGCGGTAATCAAGACCAAGCACCACGAGGTTATTGAATTCGTTCCCTACTTTCTGGAAGTACTCACCAAAAATTTTCCAGCGTGTGCCATAATACAGATTAACGCCTTTGTTACGCGTATTATCAAAAACGAGTTCACCTTTGAGACCGCCCCAATAATCGGTAATTACGGGTTGTTTCAGATTCTGGATATCAGTGGATGCATAAATTTTCTTGTCCTGCCGGGCTGATATTGTTCCTTTCAATGCCAATACATGCGAGAACGGCCACTTGAGTATATAATACAGCGAATTGGTACGCAGTTTTATTACTGAGTAATCGTCGCCGGTAAGAAGTGCCTGGCGGTGAAACACAAGGCTTTTATCAAGTCGTTTTTTAAGATTATCAAAAGAAATGAAAAACTCTGTATTGTCGAGGCTCACAGAAAGGCGTAATCCGCCTGTAATCCGATAATCTTCCATGAGGTCGATAATACCAATTTTAAACAAGGCATTAAATCCGGGGTTCAGAAATACGGGGCTGCCCCCACCCGTGAATTGCTGGTAAGAGCTATTTAAAAAATTAAAATCAGCCTGACTCACGAACTGATTAATCGAATATTCCACGTTATAATTTTCTGCCCGGGGAATGGTAAATCCTTTTTTCTTAACCACGGTATCGGGCTGCACATAATCCTTTCCGAACTGATAATTATTGATATCCACTTTCCCCGAATCCTGCTGCACATCCAGCTGATTGACCAGAACATTGGTAACACGCTTTGCTTTTTTTTGTTTTTTCTGTTTGATATATTCGATTTCTTCCTGATTCAAACCTGCCGAGGTGTCGCGCGGTGCTAGCTGTTCGCGAAGCAGCTGGTCCATGTAAAAGGTATTTTCGGGCAGGCTGCTTTTAAGTTCTTTCGGCTTGGGTGCATCGCTGATGTAGAGGTTGTAAACCCCATTCGCGAAAATAAGTTCCGTACTTTTCTTTGCGTCGGGCGCTATATCCTGTTCAAGAATACTTCGGGAATAATCGGTAACCGGAATGGATGTTGTGTAATACCTGTAATGCGTGGTGGTATCGATAAAACTGATGGCGCTGTCGAGACGAGCCAGATAGCGGTTGGAGACGCCGTTTTCATCACTGAGATATGTAAAGTAACTTTTGCTGTATGGCATTGCAAATGATTCATCGGCAAGCGGGCTGTTAGTAACCCTTTTCATCACCGGATTTTTGGTCGCGTAAGAATACAGGAACAAATCGGTATGGTCGGGCATCTCACTGATAGTGTCGGTCGCCGTTTCAAAATTGGTTGGCGCTTCGTAAACAAGCGTATCAGAAGGTCTGTTGGAAGAAAAAAGTATTTCTGAAGAATTATTTACAAAATGTGGTTGAAAATCATCCCAGATATCTTTCGTTACCGGCTCATACGTATGAGCTGCGATATTATAGACATAAATATCAGAATGTCCCTGAATCACGGCAGACATGGCAAGTAGTTTTCCGTTTTGTGCGAATGAAAAATCGAGCACCTTTTCGACGTTAAACAAACGTTGTTTTTCAGTAAGTCTATCGTCAACAGTATAGAAATTCATGTACAGATTTCCTTTTGCTTCAAAAATATAGGCAAGCAATTTGCCCGATGGATGCCATGCCATCAGAGGAAAAGAATAATCTGCTTTTTCTTCCAGTTTATGACCCAGGCTCATCAGGCGTCTGGTTTTGCCTGTTTCAAGGTCGCGCAGCCAAATCTTCACTTTACCAAGGTCGTTGGTAGCCCAGGTAACATAACGGCCATCAGGGCTTATTTTAAATTGAGTGTAAACGACTCCTTTCTTCACTTTTTTCAGCAGCAGCTCACCTGCGGGTTTTTGCCTGTTTGTTTCGCTCACCGAGTATTGCTGCTCATAATAATTAATCCAATCGGTTATCAGGGTGCTGAAGGAAACGCCCAGCACAAAAAGAAACCCGCTTTCAACATTGCGGCTGATTTTGGTCAGATAAACAATGTTTGCTATAGAGCCAGTGCCGTATTTGTCGGCAATATATTTCCAGATGCTTTGCCCGGCATAAGCAGCATCCATGCCGGTAAGGTTATTAAACTTACGATAATCGCCCCGAAGAATGCCATCTTTCACCTGATTGTCTGTTTCGGTGCTCCAATCTTCTGACGCATAGGCGATAAGTCCTTTCAGATACCAGTCGGGAAGGTTCAGCAGCGCCGAATTCTTTATCATAGCCGTAATCCTTCCACCATACATCATTTCATCAACAATAATTGTGGCGATACCTGCGCGAATCTGCTTTTCAAGATTTTTGTGATTCCCGTCGAAATATAAAAAAACCTTAGACCCGACGATATGTGTAATACCACCAACGTTGTATTCTTCGTCGGTGAGCAGCCCAATGTTGCTTTGCTTTAAATCGGAAAGTTTGTTGAAAATCACGAATTGAATTTTGTCTTCGAGTTCGTAATCTAACTTATGTTGCATTTCCTTCAAACACTTATCGGCATATCGGGCAGTATAAACCGCAGTTGGCTTACCTTCGAGATAAAAATAAGTATCAAATTTTTCAAAGCGTAAAAATGACCAAAACCGGTCAACATACTGAACACGATTCTTACCGAATGTAAGCTGTGAACCGTTATAAAACTGAGCTTTCAGAGGTGCGACAACAACCAACAAGGACATGAACGCAGCAAAAATGGCTGCGGACAATTTCAGCGACTTATGTATGGGGTAGTTTTTCCTCATATGGTGTTGAGAAAACCGGTTCAACGTGTAAAGTTACTATTTTTTATCCGGCACGCGGTAACCCGAGTAAAATTATAACTTTGCACCCGCGAATTTATTTTATTAGCAGAACAATTAATTGACTACTTTTTATCATGATTAAAATCCACACTTTTATCTTTAACGACTTTGGTGTAAACTCCTATTTGCTATTTGATGAAACCAACGAAGCGATAATTATTGATGCTGCGTGTTATACAGCCGCAGAAAAAAAAGAGCTCAGCGCGTATATAGAAAGCAAAAAACTCAAAATTGTGCGTCAGCTGGACACGCATTGTCACATTGATCATATTCTCGGCAATTCTTTTATTGAAGACACCTATGGCATAGGGCTTCAGATACATCCTGACAGTGAAGAGCTGTTGCGGATGGCAATCGGGTATGCCTCCGTTTTTGGCTTTGAGCCCGACCGCATTGTGAAGCCCAAAGGCTTTGTGAATGATGGTGATAAAATCAAGTTTGGAAATTCGGAACTTGAGGTCCTTCATACTCCGGGTCATGCCAACGGAAGTATTTGTTTCTTAAACCGGGAACAGAAATTTGTACTTACAGGCGATGTTCTTTTCAATAAAAGCATTGGGCGTACCGATCTTCCGGGAGGAGATTACGATACACTTATCAGCAGTATACGCGAAAAACTGATGGTATTGGATGATGCCACGAAGGTTTTGTGCGGGCACGGTCCATCAACCACGATTGGCAGCGAAAGAGAAGACAACCCATTTCTGCGATAGTTACTTTTTTACCCGAATACAGGCATTTTAAAGACTGTTTGCTTTCAGAGCGACCAACGCTTCATCTATCTGCATCATGCAATTAAAATGACCGCGCGGACAGCGTTTGAACCCCAGTTTACTGCAGGGGCGGCACGACAGGAAATTCACTTCTGCAATGGTGCTCAGATATTCCATGCCTTTGGGATAATACGGCGACATGCCAAAAGCCGGGATGGTATTGCCCCACAACGAAACAATAGGTTTACGCAAGGCGGCCGCAATGTGCATCATACCGGTATCATTGGTGATAATCATTCTTGCCTGCCGTATCAGCGAAGCAGACTGATTGATGGAGTAAGAGCCACACGCATTGTATACGTTCGCACCAAGCGCATTTTGGATGTCATCGCCGTTGAGCTTATCCTCAGGTCCGCCAATCAGCAACACAGGTTTTTGAATATTCTGACACAGGCTCACCACTTTTGCAGGCGGCGCCTGCTTTGTAAATTGTTTCGCACCAATCACAAATCCTACATATCCCGTGTTGAACGGTGCCGGCAATGCCGTTGTATCCACCTCATCATGTGCCGGAATGAAATAATCCAGTCCCTGACCGTCGTTAATAACGCCGAATTTCCCGGCTGCCTTCAAATAACGATCTACAATGTGAACTTTCGGCAGCAGATTAATTTTAAGATTAACCAACAGCCATTTTTTCTTATTCAGCTTATTGAATGAGGTTACCGGCTTTCCAAGTGCCAGACGTAATCTTAATGAGCGCAAATTCTTATGAAGGTCAATTACATGGTCATAATTCTCATTCTTTAGGTTTGACAGCACTTCCCTGATATCCTTTTTGATTGTAATAAGCTTGTCAATATAGGGATTGGCTTCGAGTACCGATGCGTATTGCTTTTTTGTAATATAATGAATTACGGCATCTGGCAGTTGCTTTTTGATACAACGCACAACCGGCGTGGTCAGGACAATGTCTCCAATGGAACTGAATCTTATGATAAGAATTTTTATCATGCAGCTAATGACTTCCGTTGATGCATGCAAATAAAACAAGCGCCATTCGCGCGTACCTGAACGGCGCTTGCATACATTGCATTATATTATTTCGTTGATTCGAAATTATTTTGTGATGTAATGATACTCATTGGTAGTAGTAACACCGCCCGTTGTAAACGCTATTTTCAGCCAGAGTTCATCATTCTTCAGTTTGAGAATAGTATGAGACAGCGTTATACCCAGATACGTTAAATCAAGCGTTTCATTTTTCGAACCCAACGCCCATGTTCCGGTAACACTCTGAGGAAGGCTGTTAGCATCGGTATAGGTTTGAACAAGTGTTCCGTCATCTTTAAATTCCAGTGCAAAATCTTTGTGTGCCAGCGCATAATTTGCAGTAACATCCACAGCATTGATATATACCTTATCAACTTTCCAGATATTGACCACGCGTGCTTTTTTTGACCGTAAGCTAATCGTCGGGCCTTCCTCATATTTTTTGCATGAAGGAAGCAGAATCACAACAAACATCATTAAAGCCACTAATTTTACCGTTGTTTTCATATTACAGGTTTTGTTTTAGGTATCCGAATAATAATTGAGAAGTAAAAGTATTAAAAAATAGAATACAGACAAAAGAAGTAAGACATTAGAGTTACAATACAATTTTTGTCTTAGATCTGATGTCTTTGTTCTTTCTTTACCTTTGTATCATGATATTCGCTGATTCACATGTACACCTGTATGCTCCGGAATATGATGCCGACCGGGAAGCGGTTATTGACCGTTCTATTTCGGCAGGTGTTGAAATACTGATGCTGCCCGATATTGACAGCAGTTGCAGAACCTCTATGCTTGAGCTTGCAAAAGCACATCCCGGCAGTTGCTTTCCCATGCTGGGCATTCATCCTACCTCGGTAAAAGAAAATTATAAGGACGAATTAAAACTGCTTGATTGTTCAATTGAGCAGGAAAAAGTTTTTGCAATCGGCGAATGCGGGATTGACCTTTACTGGGATAAAACATTTGAAGCGCAGCAAGAAATTGTGTTTCGGCATCAGGCGGATATGGCACTGAAGTATGATTTGCCGCTGGTTGTTCATTCCCGCAAATCGTTAAACGAACTTATTCGTATACTGAAAGATTATAAAAACAGCCCGTTAAAAGGCGTTTTCCATTGTTTTCCGGGTAATGCGCCCGAGGCTCTGCTGCTCGCTGCAATGGGATTCTATATAGGCATTGGGGGTGTGCTCACCTTCAAAAATTCAGGTTTACAGGAGGTAGTAAAACAACTGCCGCCGGAGCATATTGTTCTTGAGACCGATGGACCATATCTTGCACCAACACCGCATCGCGGAAAACGTAACGAGTCTTCGTTCATCCCGCTGATAGCGGAAAAAATTGCCGAACTAAAAAACATTCCGATAGCTGATATTGCCGATGTGACCACACAAAATGTGCGGAAGCTTTTTAAGGTTTAGAAGAAGTCAGAAGAAAATAATTCTATTTTATATTAAGATAGGACATTCTTACAAAATCGAAGCGTGCCAGTCCTTTGCCGCTTAATCCGGCGAAAAAATTCTCGAAGGGAATATCACGGTAACGACATTCAAGCAATAGCTGCTGATTGGCAAAAAAATAAAATTTATCTTTCACACGACGTATGGTGATGCGGTTAAAATCATCGCGCTTTATCGCATTGAAATTCCGCGTTGGTTCTGCAATAAATTCGATTCCGGCAGTCAGCCGGATGATTTCATATTCGCATAATGCCGGTGTCAAATCAATCTCTATTCTGGCTTCACCCGTTCCCCACCCAAAACGAATTTCCTGAGCACCTGTACCGCCTTCGGTTACGACTAAAAACTCTAATTCAAAGTCCCGGGAAGCATCGATGGAAATCTTTGGCGACCTGACCATAACAAAGCTGTTATCATCCGTATTTTCAAGCGCCAGAAATGTTCCTTCGGCATGAAAAGCAGACACCGGCCCGTTATTCAGCTCCCAGACGGTTGTATTACCGTCAAAGCCTTCGAAATACACCTCTTTTTTGAGGCTGTCGGGAATACTGTTATAGGTTGCCGATGAAAGTGGCTGTGCGCACCCCGAATAGTATAAAATCGCAAAAAAGCCGGCAGCAAGCCATGAAATTTTTCTGCTCAGTGTGTTCATAGACTTTTATTTTTTAGGTTGATTATCCAGAAACAGCATTGGTTTACTCACATTAAAATACAGGGCGCTGATATCCTTTTCATTCGGGTATTCCATTTCTAAAAGATCAGTGTTCCCCGGCTGTAATGATTGTTTCAGGACCTTCAAATCCATATCATCGGTCACTTCGCGCTCATCGGTCACTCGAATCACTACATAGGCGGTATTTCCACTTTTCCCGTCGCCGCTGGCATAAATACACTGGATGATATTGAAGTACCGTCGCGCCACTTCTTTTGCCTTTGCTTTCTTGCCCATCTGGTCATAGCATATCAGCAACTTAAACAAAATACCGGGGTTCACCGGATCGGCAAGCAGCGCTTCTTCGCCAAGCAGAACAGCATTACTGAATTCAGCGTTTTTATATGCTTCGGCAAACAATTTTTCTTTTTCATTTTCTGTGTAAGGATTGTAATATTCCGAGAACACATATCCGTAATAAATGTAACCGTAATCCTGTGCTTTGAGGGTAGAATCGCCGTTAATAAAGCGTTTGATTAAAACAGGATAATAATATGCCGAGTTTTTATCCTGCGTTTTTTTCTTCACCAGATCAAAGTCAATATTGGATATCTTTTGAGAAAAACCTTGATATGCAGCGAGCACTATGATAAGCGTTGCAGAAAGAAATACGCGAAAAATATTCTTCATAAGGAATTAACTATAGGATTTGAACGCATCACAAAGGTCGTGAATTCTTTGACAATCACGGGTAAAAACCCAACAGGTTTTGTAAACAATCAAGCCTGGCAAACTATATGGTTTTCACCCTCCGCCAGAGGCGGGATTGTTCGACAAACCAATTTCAATCTCGGACAGGCGGATCTTGAAATTTAATTCACACGAAAAAAAGCCATCCCGTTAAGGACAGCTTTCTCTTTAAAATAATTCTGTATGTTACAGTTTGCGTTTTACCTCAAACTCTTCGTATCCTTCAATAATATCGCCCACTTTGATATCGTTAAAGTTTTCGATATTCAAACCGCATTCAAGACCCACATTCACTTCTTTGGCTTCGTCTTTAAAACGTTTCAGTGAGCCCAGAAGACCGGTATAGACAACAATACCATTGCGTATGATGCGAATCTTACTGTTACGGCTGATTTTGCCATCGAGTACGAAACAGCCGGCAATGGTGCCCACCTTGGTAATTTTGAATACTTCGCGAATCTCAAGGTTACAGGTAATTTTTTCTTCGATTTCCGGCGAAAGCATACCTTCAATAGCTGATTTCAGCTCGTTGATAGCCGTATAAATGATAGAATACAGGCGAATATCAATCTGTTCAGCTTCCGCAAGTTTGCGTGCATTGAGCGAAGGACGCACCTGGAAGCCGATGATAATGGCATTGGATGCCGATGCCAGCAATACGTCGGATTCGGTAATCTGACCGACCGATTTATGAATAACATTGACCAGTACTTCCTTGGTAGAAAGTTTGAGCAGTGAATCAGACAGAGCCTCCACAGAGCCGTCCACGTCACCTTTGATGATGATGTTTAGTTCCTTGAAGTCGCCAATAGCAATACGGCGTCCGATTTCATCGAGTGTAATATGTTTTTGTGTACGCAGACCCTGCTCACGTTGCAGCTGCATTCTTTTGTTTGCAATTTCTTTGGCTTCGTGTTCGTCGGCCATAACATTGAATGCGTCGCCGGCCTGAGGAGCACCGCTCAAACCGAGCATCAGCACAGGAGTTGCAGGACCGGTCTCGTCAATTTTCTGGTTGCGCTCGTTGTACATCGCTTTAACACGACCCACGGCATAGCCTGCCAGTACGACATCGCCAACGCGGAGTGTTCCGTTCTGCACAAGCAATTTGGCTACATAACCACGACCTTTTTCAAGTGATGATTCAAGCACAGTGCCCATGGCACGTCTTGAGGGATTGGCTTTCAGGTCGAGCATTTCTGCTTCAAGCAATACTTTTTCGAGCAGGCTCTCAACGTTAATCCCTTTCTTGGCCGATATTTCCTGACACTGATATTTACCGCCCCATTCTTCAACAAGAATGTTCATCTTGCTAAGGTCTTCGCGGATTCTTTCAGGATTGGCGCCGTCTTTATCAATTTTATTAATCGCGAATACGATAGGAACTTTCGCTGCCTGTGAGTGGTTAATGGCCTCAATGGTTTGCGGCATCACATGATCGTCGGCGGCAACTACCACGATAGAAATATCTGTAACCGCGGCACCACGGGCACGCATGGCTGTAAATGCTTCGTGACCGGGAGTATCGAGGAAGGTAATTTTCTTGCCATTGTCGAGCTTCACCAGGTAAGCACCGATGTGCTGTGTAATACCACCGGCTTCACCGGCAATAACGTTCGACCGGCGGATGTAGTCGAGCAGCGATGTTTTACCGTGGTCAACGTGTCCCATAACCGTAACGATGGGATGACGTGAGATAAGGTCTTCGGGTGCGTCTATATCGTCCTGAATAGCTTCCTGAACGTCGGCACTTACGAATTCTACTTTATACCCGAATTCTTCAGCAACAATAGCCAGTGTTTCGGCATCGAGGCGTTGATTGATAGAAACGAAGAGTCCGAGTGTCATACAGGTTGATATGACTTCGGTAACTTTCACGTTCATCATCTGGGCGAGTTCGTTGGCGGTCACAAATTCCGTGGCCTTGAGTACTTTTTTATCTTCCTCGGCCCGAATCATTTCTTCTTCGGCATGCGCCATTACCTGGTCGCGTTTCTGCCTGCGGTATTTTGATGCTTTTGATTTTGTAGGAGCACTCAGGCGGGCAAGGGTTTCTTTGATTTGTTTATCAATCTCATCCTCTGAAACCTCCGTTTTCCTGATTTCTTTTTTAGGCTTGGCAAACTTGCTTTTCGGAGCTTTGTTTTCGGTTTTCGGAGCTTCGGCGCCCGGTGCTGTAGCCGATGCCGGTGTAGCCTTTTTTATTCTTTTGCGCTTTTTCTTTTTAGCCTGCAGTTTATCATCGGCCGATGATGCAACAAGCTTGCGCGAATTATCAACCGGTGGCTTCAGCTCAATTTTGCCGAGAATTTTCGGACCTTCAAGCTTGGTATATTCGGTTTCAATAAAATTCTCATCTCTTACAGGAGGCACAATTTCTATCACTTCAGGAGCGACATCGGCTATGGGAGTTTCAGGAGTAACAACCTCAGCGGGTGTTTCGGAAATAACTTCAGGAGTTATTGTTTCCGGTTGAGTTTCAGGTGCAGCAACCTCTTTCGCCGTTTCTTCAACCGCTTCAGGTTCTTCTTTTGCACCCTTTTTCTTTATTTCCTTTTTAGGTTTCTTGCCGGAGCCTGATTTGCGCAGTGCATCAAGGTCAATCTTGCCGACTATTCTGATTCCCGATTCGTCTTCTTTAACAGGTTCTTCGGGTATGGGTTCAATTTCCTTTTCAGGTTCAACAACGGGAACTTCCTCAACCGGGACTTCCGTTTTGGCTTTCGCAGAAGCTTTCTTTACCGGTTTTACAGGTTCTTCAATAACTTCAGGTTCAACGGAAGGTTCTTCAACTTCTTTAACCTTTTCTTTTACTTTTTTCTCTTTAACTTCTTCAACGGGAAGTTCAGCCACAGGTTCTGCAGCTTTGGGCGTTGGTTTTTCAATGGCCTTTGCGTCCGGATCTTTTTCTTTAGCATAGTTTGCCGGGGGCACATTTTTAATCAGGAGTTCCCTGTCATCATCAACATCGGTATCTTTTTCTTTATCGCGTGGTTTTTCCACGGTAACACTTTCGTGCCGTACGATACCAATATCAATTTTTTTCGAAACTTCCTTTACCTGCTTTTCAGAGTGGTATTCTTTAACCAGGATATCATAGACATCGCCGGTTATTTTTGTATTGGGGTTACTGTCGATCTTATGCCCTTTCTTATTCAGAAATTCGAGGATCGTCGAAACCGCAACGTTGAATTCGCTTGCCACTTTACTAAGCCTGTACGTTTTGCCTTCTTCCATATTCGGTTAATAAATTATCTTCCCTTTACCTGAAAACCACTAAGAAACTATGATGCAAAAACCTATTCAAATTCTGTTCTTAAAATCCGTACAACTTCTTTTACTGTTTCCTCTTCGAGGTCGGTGCGGTCAACCAGTTCTTCGATGGTCAGTTCAAGTACACTTTTAGCCGTATCGCAGCCAATAGACTTAAACTGGTCGATGATCCACTGATCGATTTCATCCGAAAATTCCTGAATGTCCACATCTTCCTGATCAGAATCGGCATCGCGGTAAACATCAATTTCGTATCCCGTAAGTTTTGATGCCAGTTTGATATTATATCCGCCTTTACCGATTGCCAGCGATACCTGATCTGTTTTCAGGTAAACTTCTGCCTTCATATTTTTATCATCCAGTTTGATGGCTGATATTTTTGCAGGGCTGAGCGTGCGCTGAATAAACAACTGGGTATTGGAGGTAAAATTGATAACGTCGATGTTCTCATTGCGCAATTCGCGAACAATGCCGTGAATACGTGAGCCTTTCATTCCAACACAGGCGCCAACGGGATCGATACGGTCGTCGTATGATTCAACAGCTACTTTGGCGCGTTCGCCCGGTATTCTCACTATTTTTTTGATGGTAATCAAACCGTCATATACTTCAGGGACTTCGGCTTCAAACAGTCGTTCCAGAAATACGGATGATGTGCGCGAAAGAACTATCTGCGGATTGGCATTTTTCATTTCCACCTTGAGCACAACGGCACGAATGGTATCGCCTTTACGGTAGAAATCGCTCGGTATCTGTTCTGTTTTGGGAAGAACCAGTTCAATGCCTTCATCATCAAGTACCAGAATTTCTTTTTTCCAAACCTGATACACTTCGCCGGTAACTATCTGTCCAACCTTGTCGATATACGTTTTAAACACATTGTCTTTTTCGTATTCCAGAACTTTTGAAATCAGGTTTTGCCTCATGGCAAGAATTTCCCTGCGGCCAAAGTCATTCATTTTAACGGCTTCCGAAACATCTTCGCCAATTTCAAAATCAGGTTCGATTTTGATGGCTTCCGAATAGGCAATTTCTTTGTTCGGGTCGGTAATCTCGCCATCGTCCACAATTTTACGGTTGCGCCATACCTCAAGGTCACCTTTGTCGATGTTGACAATGATATCAAAGTTTTCGTCCGAACCGAATTTTTTAATGAGCATATGCCTGAACACGTCTTCCAGAATGCGCATCAGGGTTTCGCGGTCAATATTCTTGAACTCTTTGAATTCGGCAAACGATTCAACTAAATTGATATTTTCCATTTCTGAATACTGTTTTATTGCTGAATATTATCTTAAATAAACCGTGTTTTATTCTTTCAGTTAACTAAAGGAAACCTCCACTTTTGCATCTCTGAATTCGCCGTATTTCAGCGTCAGCAGTGCGGGTTCCACTTTTTTCTGTTTGTCTTTTTTGGTTGCTGCGGGTTTCAGTGTAATTCCGTTCTCGTCGGCAGCCATAATCATTCCTTTCAATTTCTTTCCTTCTTCATCCAGGCAGGTAATTTCTCTGCCGATGTTCTTTTTGAACTGCCGCGGGAGCTTCATGGGCCGGTCGAGACCTGCCGATTCCACATTCAGTTCATAATCTTCAATTTCGCGGTCGAGCTTGCTCTCAATAAACTTGCTTACATGGATACAATCCTCGATAGTAACGCCTTTATCGCTGTCGATACTGAGCATAATGCGGTTGCCGGGCCTTACTTTCAGGTCGGCAATGAAGAACTCCGTGCCGGAGAATTTTTCTTCAATAATGTCAGCAATCTGCTTGTCGGTAATCATAACGTACTATCAATTCTTCGATTTAACTTACTCATTTTTAAACACAAGAGGGGACTGCCCGTCCCCTCCGTAGCTCCAAAAGCTGTATCCATCCGTTGTCCGACCAGGGCTCGAACCTGGACTCTTCTGAACCAAAATCAGACGTGTTGCCAGTTACACCATCGGACAATTCGGGCGCAAAATTATGAAAAATTATTAAATAATACTTATTCTTGTTAAATTAATAACGTATCAGAATGTAAAAGTCTCAATAACATGGTACACCGGACCGCTTTTGTAAAGTACGCTTTCATAAAGGTGAAATGTTTTTACACTGACTGTCTGCAACTTCACCACTTTAAATGCGTCCAGCACTTTTTGAAAATGCTGCTTATCGCGGATGCTGTTCATACGTCCTGCCGTCAGGTGGGGCACAAAATTCTGACGGTCGGCAGGATAGCCGAGCGGGACAATATTCTCATTCAGCCGGGCTGCCATTATTTGCAAAGGTTCAATTCCCTCCAGCCCAAACCATATTACTCTGGGCTTATAGCGGCTTCCAAACATTCCCGTACCGGTAATGCGAAGTTCAAAATCATGGACTCCGGGTTTAACTTTTTGCAGGGCTGAGCATATGTCCGGAATAATGTTATCATGTGTTTCGCCGAAGAATTTCAGAGTAACGTGCATGTTGTCAACAGCCGACCAGCGAATGGCTTCACCTGCCAGTCCTGCTTTCAGTGCAGTGAATATGCGGATGAAGTTTTCGTCGGGTTCAATTTTTACGGCTGCAAACAGGCGCTTCATAAAAATGAGAAAATTAAACGGTGGTAATAAAATTTGATTATTTTTGCACCGCAAATGTAAGAAAACGATAGCAGTTCTTTACAAACATTTGCAACGGAAATTCCCCATAACGGGGCGTTAGCTCAGTTGGCTAGAGCGTCAGACTGGCAGTCTGAAGGTCAGGGGTTCGACTCCCCTACGCTCCACTCAGAAGGTTGAAGCATTTCAACCTTCTTTTTCACTTCTTACATCTACCAAGGGATTCCGCACTTTCTTGTTTAAGCTTTGAAAGCTTTTATTTCATTACTTTCGGCAATTTGTTTCACAATGGCTTCACAATAGAAACAAAACAAAATGCCTTATGAGCTACTCTTTTAAAATTTTCTTGCGTTCTGACTTTCTAAGAAAAGACGGACTAACCCCAATTTACTTACGAGTAATAATTGACCGTAAGAAAAAAGACCATTCACTGAATATGGCTATACCGGAAGGTTTATGGGACACAAAAAACAACAAGGTTAAAAAGTCACTTCGCTACAATTCGGAAGACCTTAACTCTGTCCTTTCAAAAACCCGGATGAAAGTTGAAAAAATTATGCTTGATTCAAAACTCGGCGACAAACGCCTGACAATGGCTGATTTTGACAGGCTGTATTCTCAAAAGTCAATTGATTATAGCTCCTTTTACGAATATGCGCTGGGGTTCATCGAACAGAACCGGCATAAATTCTCATCGGAAACATGCCGCACCTATACAAGCCAAGTGACGAAGCTGAAACGATTTCGGACAGAGTTACGGTTTGCCGATATGGATATTGATTTTCTCAGGCAGTACGATGTGTTTATGGTGAGTAAGCTGAACAATCAAACCAATACTCATTATAAAAGCATGGCCTTTATTAAAACTGTCTGGTTTCAGGCTATGCGTGACGGGATGGTATCTGAAAGTATTTTCAAGAACTTTCCATTGAAAAAGAAATTAGGCAACCGAAGTTTCCTTGACATGGAAGACCTCAAGTCGCTTGAGGCTTTGCTAAATGCTGATATCAAGGGGCATCAACGGAATGTTCTCAAGTATTTTTTATTTGCCTGTTATACCGGATTGCGTTTTCTCGATATAAAAAACCTGATGCATTCGCACCTTGTTGAAGGAGATATGCTGCAAATAGAGATGCACAAAACGAAAGATGTTGTTAGAGTTCCTTTAATAGACCGTGCAAAAGGACTTATTGAAACTGGTTTTGAAAACCAGCCGGTGTTCCACGTAGCCACCAATCAGGTGACCAACCGCTACCTGAAAGAACTTATGGTGCTTGCAAAAATCAAAAAGTCTATTAGCTTTCATTGCGCTCGTCACACCTTTGCAACCTGCTCAATAGACCTTGGCATGCCGTTAGAGGTTATCAGCAAGCTATTAGGCCATAAAGACCTTAAAACAACCCAAATTTATGCAAAGATACTGGACAGTGTCAAGGTTAAGGAGATGGGAAAGTGGAATTAACTTTACAGATTCCATGCCTATACTTCCGAAGAAAAACCGTGGCAGAAAAAATATAGAGAATCAAAATTGAACAATTAAGTTAAGGGGGATAACCTTTTTAGTTCAAAAAAGACTATCTTTGCTATGATTAAAAAATAGCATCTAAAACATTCCTTTGACTTATTGATAAACACCGCGTATGGATTGAGGAAGTAATTAACGCCGTTGTGATTTGCTTTCAAAATGTATCTTTGACTTATTGATAAACACCCTATTTCAGCACGCATCACGCTGTTATACTGTTGTGATTTGCTTTCAAAATGTATCTTTGACTTATTGATAAACACCTCTTTTTTTGTTTGGGAGTCGCATCTGTAAGTTGTGATTTGCTTTCAAAATGTATCTTTGACTTATTGATAAACACCAACGAAGGAATTAATATGACCTTTTGTATTGTTGTGATTTGCTTTCAAAATGTATCTTTGACTTATTGATAAACACCCTTTGCCTATTTCATTAAATCAAACGAAATGTTGTGATTTGCTTTCAAAATGTATCTTTGACTTATTGATAAACACCAAACATCTTTGCATCAGAATTACTGCCTCTGTTGTGATTTGCTTTCAAAATGTATCTTTGACTTATTGATAAACACCATTGTAGCCTCATACGTGCGCCAAGTAATAGTTGTGATTTGCTTTCAAAATGTATCTTTGACTTATTGATAAACACCACCAACAAATTACATGCTAATCCTTCTTAAGTTGTGATTTGCTTTCAAAATGTATCTTTGACTTATTGATAAACACCCTTAACCAACTAGTACCGGATGCTCATCGTGTTGTGATTTGCTTTCAAAATGTATCTTTGACTTATTGATAAACACCAAGATGATTCTTTTGGACGCAGCCGCCTGAGTTGTGATTTGCTTTCAAAATGTATCTTTGACTTATTGATAAACACCAACAATCCATAATGCACTAAGGAAACACAGTTGTGATTTGCTTTCAAAATGTATCTTTGACTTATTGATAAACACCTTAGGAAGTACTGCTCCTATAAGTATTGCAGTTGTGATTTGCTTTCAAAATGTATCTTTGACTTATTGATAAACACCCTATCTCTTGCGCTATGTTATCCGGCTGGAGTTGTGATTTGCTTTCAAAATGTATCTTTGACTTATTGATAAACACCAGAGTAGTGCCGCCTTTGAAATAGCGAATAGTTGTGATTTGCTTTCAAAATGTATCTTTGACTTATTGATAAACACCTTTCGCGATTGCGGCACATAATCCGGAGCAGTTGTGATTTGCTTTCAAAATGTATCTTTGACTTATTGATAAACACCACCAGACATTTTATGATAAACTACATCTTAGTTGTGATTTGCTTTCAAAATGTATCTTTGACTTATTGATAAACACCAATCCGGGCTCGACACCCGGAGCGGCTCCAGTTGTGATTTGCTTTCAAAATGTATCTTTGACTTATTGATAAACACCTCATGGCCTTTAACCGTGAATTTCATTACAGTTGTGATTTGCTTTCAAAATGTATCTTTGACTTATTGATAAACACCAACAAGGGATTTCTCGGCGAGGGCCATTAGTTGTGATTTGCTTTCAAAATGTATCTTTGACTTATTGATAAACACCATAATACGCTGATTTCCGGATGATTTACAGTTGTGATTTGCTTTCAAAATGTATCTTTGACTTATTGATAAACACCATATCAAGATATAATTCAACAACAACAATGCTTTAAGGGATGTTTGTCAATAAAAAAAACGAGGTGTTATCAAACAATTATCCGGGCTTGTCCCGGATTTTTTGTTTCTAATCGGATTAAAATAGCTCTAATTGTTGCGGAACATTCGGTAATTCTACTTGTTTTGAACCGTAAAATAATTCCATTTCACCGAATTGTTTATCTGTAATTTGTAATATTCCTATTTTCCCATGTTCCGGTAAATTTTTTTTAACTCTTTTGCTGTGTACAGTAGCATTTTCGGAGCTGGAATTATGCCGCACGTACATACTAAACTGAAACATACTGAATCCGTCTTTCTGTAATTCCTTACGGAAACGGGAAGCTACTTTGCGTTCCTTTTTCGTTTCGGTTGGCAGGTCATACATTACGAGTGTCCACATAATTCTGTATGCGTTTAAACGGTCGGCACTTATTGACATTTTTTAAATGAATTTATATAAATTCGGGATACACCAGTTTACGTTGGTCTCCGCCAAAACACTTTACCAAACTTACAGCCGTGCGTTGCGTTGCATTCATCAATGGACTTTTTTCACCATCCATAAGCACATCCATTGCCGGAATCTGCAATAACAGAGCTTTTATTTCCTTCGGAATATCTTCGTTGATTCCCTTCTCTTCAATAATAGAATAGACCACTTTATCCACATAGGGGCGGTAAGGTTCCATCAAATCATCAGCAAGGCAATATGCATTGTAGCGGTTGTGATGGAAAATACCAAGTGTAGGAAGCAACCCTGCACCTACAATACTTCGTGCCATAGTAGCACGCAATAAAGCATAGCCGTAGTTTAAGTAGTTGTTGGGAGGTAGCCCCTCCCTGAAACGTTTAAAAGAACTTACGGTGGGAAGATTGTTAAATATTTTTCCCCAATAGTGCGCTGCTGCTGTGGCTTCGCAATTGTCGGTATCACCACTTTTTACATTGCGGTAAAGTGGAATCAAATAGCTATTGTCAATGTTTTTGCTGCCGAACATCGCAGCTTGGTTTTTTATTTTTTGCGAAATAGTTTGCGCCCACAATTGTTTTTTCAATGGTTCGGTTGCATCCAATTGTGCGCGAAAACGTTCATTTTGTATTGTGTTGCCACATAAAGGAAGCATCAATCCGGTAGGGTGATGGGTGCTATCGCAAGTAATAAGTGCAACATTATTATCAAGCAAGGCTTCTATTAATGCTTGTGTAATGGTTATTTGCTTATGGTCAAGTATTACAATGCCAATATCTTCTATAGGAATACTTGCCGATGCTTCTTTTTTGAAGTGTTCCGGTACTGTTTCGTTTTTCTCAACTTCCGGCAAACGCAAAACCAATTGGGCGTGTGTAAGGCTCAAATATGAAGGATTTCCGAAGTAGAGGGTGCGTTTTATCATTTATTTAATTAAAATAACCATTTTATTTTACCATCTGAATGGATATTAAAATCAACATTTTCAATAGCACAATTTAATTTATCACAAGTCAATTCTAATCGTGGTTGATACTTGTCAAAAATTAATTCTTTCTCACCTTTTTCTAATTCTCCATCTGGTCTCGCTTCAATATGGGATTGCAAATACAGGTATGCAGTGGTTGGTCCAAGTTCATTGAATTTAAGAACTTTAAAAACTCTGTTATTTAATTCTTGTAATTTCAGTTCTTGTAATTCTTCTTTTATTTCTTTATAAAAAATAACTTTGTCTCCTGCTTTAATAATAGTTTTCAATTTTAACTCTACTATGTTTTTACCGCTACCTTTTTGAAGTTTTTGAAATTCAGGTTCTTTTTTAATTTCGTCAATACTTGAAATTCCAAGTTTTGCAATTTCAAATAAATTTAAAATTTTATATCCTCTTATAACTTCTTCTTTTTTATTTTCTCCCTCATACATTAGGAATAAGTAATTTTCTTCATTTTGAACTAAATATTCTTTTTTATGCTCGTGTTTTGAAGCGAAAATATGTTTTTTGATAGGCATAGCTTTTTCTTTAGAAAGAAATCCGACACCCGCTTTTACCCTGCATCTTAAATGTCTTATAGATTTACCATTAAAATCTACAACTTCCTCTATTCTGCTTCCGTCTTCAATTTGTTTTTTGATATGTTTTTTTAGCAACTCGTCTATTACAATATCTTTATCAATATTTATTTCATTAATAGATTTTCTTTTTACTATCCAAATTTCATCTGCTTCATCTTTTTGTTTTAAAATATATTTCCCATTTTCTTTTAAAACATAGCCACTTTCGTTTCGTTCAGAAATTTTTATTGCTCCGAAGTAACTATCTTTGTGAAGTCCACCTCTTATTGAATCTCCTTGCATTATCATAGGAATATTTTTCCCTTCTTTATCTTTTAAAAGCTGCTTAGTTTTTTCATCTCTCAAATAAACAATCTTTCCCCTCTTACGGACTTTCTTTTTTGTTTCTGTTAAAGTTTGGTCTTTTTTAACGTGATTAATTAAAACAGTTTCTTCTATATTTTGAATGTGAGAAATAGCAAATTCTCCATAAGGAATCGTTCTGAAATTTCGTGTGTCGGAATAATACTTTTTCAAAATATCTTCTCGTTTTGCAGAGCCGGGAATAAGTGTAAGTATAGCGGCATCCTTTGCGTGATGACTATGTTTAGATCGGTCTTTTTTCTCATCACCCATAATTCCATATATTTTACGAAAATCTGCTGTAATACTTCCTTTTTGAACATCCACCTTACTAAACACCGTTTTCATATACGCTCTCGCATATTTTGTTATAATCTGAGTGTCCACCAATTGACTGTTCTTCCACCAATTAGGAATTTCTTTAAGGGTAAAAGTTTTTACTTTTTTATCCCAATAGTCTAATTCAAATTGAAGTAAATGTCTTTTGCGTATGGAATCGTTTTTAGCTGCTATATCTTGGATTTTTTTAGTTCTTATTTTATTATCATCAATTAATTTTCGCAGACTCTCAACTTTATCTTTCCATTTTTTAAATTTTGGTTCTATTGCTGGGTAGCCGTTCCAATCAACGGTATAATTTTTTAATTGTGTTGGCATTTGTTTTTTCTTGACTTCTCTATTATAATGAGCATCACAAATAGTAAGGTTGGCAAGAGAGTTATCAAAAGAATCCTTTATTGGTAATGTATGTTCGAAATCATAAGAAACACCATCAAATAAATCTGTAATTCCAATCATTTTCCCCGTATAAAAACATTGACATTGTTGCTCTTTCCATAAACGGTATTTTTGAACATCTTCTTTTAAGGCTTTTACTTCTTTATATAAATCTGCTCCATTATCTAATTGCTCCCACCATAAACGCACTTTATTAATATTGTCTGCATCATTTTCATTTAAGTTGGGGTATTTTACTTTAGCTACTCCGATAATAGCTTTAGCAAATTCTTTATTTTCATCCTCTCTGTTTCTTTGATACACTTGTATTGCCCAACGCTTGTTTGCATCATTTAATTCCCTTGCCATTTCAACTACAATTTTTGTGTCAATATCAATTGTTCCAACTTCTAACAGATAATTTACAAGTTTTCTTAACTCATACATTGCTCGCATTGCCATTGGATTTTTCCATCCTTTTGAAGGAGGGTTAGGGTCTTCTAATCTTTTGTATTTTGCTTTTGGGTATATATCAATGTCTGATGGATGATAAAGTTTTTTTAATCCCTGATCAGTTGCATTAAATTTTATTTGCAATGCTTGTTTTATGGCTTCATCTAATCTCGGTAGTTTATAATAATCAATTTCAGGGTTTGTAGTTTGATTAGCTGATGCTTTTTCTGCCTTATCCTGTTTTCCCTCAAGGAATAGTAAATATTTTTCAAGGATAAAATCTGAATATTCGTTCTTTATAGTAGTGGGGTTTGCAACCCAATTGCTTTCACCAAAATAGTTTTTTAATTTTTTCTCTACTTCATCTGCCGCCAAAGATTTTATTTCATTATCAACTCCCTTAGCTCGATTAGTAGAAAATTCAGCAAAAAATTGCTGCACTAATCCATTAACTATATTTAGTTTTTCTTTTTTACTATCAACCTCTTTTATAATATTAGCAATACATTTTGTTATTGATGTTTTGTTTGATTCAAAAGCTTCTTTACCCAAAACCTTTGAAAGATTTGCAAAAGAAACAGCTTCGGAATAAATAAAACCTTGTTTTAAAAACGGATTTATTTTATCAATAGCACTTTTGCTTAAAGAGCCGTAGCCTTGTTGAATATCAATTTTTATAAACAGTTTAATTTTATCCTCGTTCCAACCAAATACTTCAGAACAAAATTTTTCAATGTCTGTATCTTCCTTGTCTTTTGTTTGAATAAGGTCAAATAATAAATGCCAAATGGCTTCGTAGTTTAGATTTCTTTTTTGTCCTAATTTTTTTCCATATTTAACTTCATAAGAAAGATAAAGTCCATCCCAATTTATTCCAAACTTATTTTCATCAGTAATAAATTTATCTTTCCATTCGTCATCAAAAACATTTATTAAACCAGCAATCATAGGGCAGGTTGATATATTGGGCTTGTTCCTAAAATTAAACTCCCTTTTCCCATTTTCTGAATATTCGTCAATAATATCATCGAATTTAAAATAAGTTCTATCTAAAACAAGTCCAGTTTTTTTATTGCGTTTAAAAAATAAAAATTCAAAAATTTTCTTTTTCAATTCCATAGGAATTGTTTCAAATGTATTTTTACTACCAGTTTCTCTCCATTGTATATTATTAATAAAAGACAATGCTCTAAATTCCTCAAATGCAGGATGGCTAATAGGTATCCGTGTTTTCCCTTTTTCCAAAGTACAAGTGCCAACTAAACCTTTTTGGGTTCGCAATGGACGGACAAAATAAATTGCTTTGTATATTTTGTCTGTTGACTGACTTGCGATTTTTTGTTTTTCGCAAATGGCGAAAAATTCATCTTCAAAATATTTTCTTTGAATAACACCGCTTGCTCTAATTCTTTTATTCTCGATTTCAAGTTTATTTTGTAATATTTGTGAAATTTGAATAGACGGCTTTTCTACTTTTAACTTTTCTAATTCTTCGTTCTTTGCGTATCCACTTTTACCACCTTTTCTGCTTGTTTTAAAACCTCTTCTTTGTACTAAATGATAACAGGCGCGACCAATTTTAAATAATCTATTTTTGTCTGTTTCATCTATGTTTTCTAATAAAGAGGAACGCAATAAATATGTATTTTCAAATGCTGGTTTTAATTTTGTATTTTCATCCTTTTCTTTTCCTATGCTTTCAAAATCCATTGCTAACCACGCAATAAAATCAGGCGAAGACGGATAAACTCTCCCTTTATTTTTACCATCTTGCCAGTTTCCAATGCTCCAAAGCCTCAATTCTTCTTCTGTTATCGGACACATATTGTTTTCCATTAATACTTTTAGAGTTGCCCATTTTCTATAGCGTTTTGCATTATATAATCTTCTTTTACTTCTATTGCTTCTTCTTTCGGCAGCTCGCGAGAATTCTCCATTTTTATTCATTCCCATTCCAGCCTCAAAAATGGTTACGCCATAATCAACAATTTGATTGTGTTCTAATGTGTCAGTATCTCTTACTGCCCATCCAATGGAGTTGGTTCCTAAGTCAAGTCCTAATATTTTTCCCATAATTTGTTATAATAAATTTAAAGTGTATATTTGTACTGCAAATCACAACAAGGCTATAAGCCGAAGATTTCTTAAGCACCGCAAACAGGGTAACCGATGTGGTGCTTTTTTTATTCCCCTCAAACATACAACTTTCAAAATTCTAATCATATCATTATAATGTCTAATTTTTTTTCATCCTCTAAAATTCCTATACCGTGTCCATAAGAATGCCCCAACTTCACGTTGTCTGGTGCTTGATTCAAAGTATTTAATGCTGCTGAAAACTTTGCCATATTGATATCCATTATTGACACGGCTATTAAAAATGAGCAAAATGTATTATACGCATTGAATGTTATCGCAAACCATAACAAAACTGATTAGTTACCATCAAGTAAATGAGTCGCGTTTGAATGTCTTAACTGGATACGCCGCCTAAATTGACCAGTCTACGCCGTTTTAATTTGACCACCT
>JBAXND010000041.1 GCA_037133915.1 Bacteroidota bacterium | reverse complement strand
GAAGCCGGGCTTATGCTTCGGCTTCTTTCAAACTTTTACCGGACAACAGTGAAAAGGAATTGCTTTTACAGGATAAAAACATTTGCCGCAGTTTGATTGAGCGCGCCTTACGCTCCCGCGCAAATATGGCGGTTATTCCGATGCAGGATTTGCTGGCGCTGGATTCACGCGCCCGCATGAACCGCCCCGGAACGGCCACAGGCAACTGGAAATGGCGCATGTCCGGAAATGTGTTTACCGATGAGCTGATAAAGTGGATGAAAAATCTTACGGTAGAAACGGGCCGATGAAAATTGTTTAATTGTTGAGTTGTTGAGTCGTTCATTGTTAACTGTTAATTGTTCATGCGAATCAAGGGTTAGATTTTCTCTGTGTAACTCCGTGATAACTCTGTGTTTCTCCGTGTCAGTTTATTTTATTTCACAGAGGCGCACAGAGAAGGCACAGAGAGTCAAAGAGTTAAGTTTTTTAAGTCTTGATTGGTATTGTTCACTATTAACTAAACAGAATTTCACGCAAAGGCGCTAAGACGCAAAGAATCCTCATGTCCCTTCTTTACCCATGACATTTAACTCATGTCCGTTTTTTGGCATTTTTTGGACATGACTTTATTAATTAAGAACTATGAATTGTGGAGTTGTTGAGTCGTTCATTGTTAACTGTTAATTGTTCATGCGAATCAAGGGTTAGATTTTCTCTGTGTAACTCCGTGATAACTCTGTGTTTCTCCGTGTCAGTTTATTTTATTTCACAGAGGCGCACAGAGAAGGCACAGAGAGTCAAAGAGTTAAGTTTTTTAAGTCTTGATTGGTATTGTTCACTATTAACTAAACAGAATTTCACGCAAAGGCGCTAAGACGCAAAGAATCCTCATGTCCCTTCTTTACCCATGACATTTAACTCATGTCCGTTTTTTGGCATTTTTTGGACATGACTTTATTAATTAAGAACTATGAATTGTGGAGTTGTTTAATTGTTAGTTTTCATTGTTCGATGTTCTCTATTCATGCCGAAAACGAACATTTTTCATTATTCATTAATAATTGTTCAATTAAAAATATAGACGGCAGCACTTTTTTCTTTCATCTTGACAGCAAAGCCTCCGTTGCGTATTTCTATTGAATCGCCTGTATATGGGCATACCGAATGTTTTCCTTCAAGATATTTCAAAACCCGTGCAGGTATCATTCCATTAGAAGCCGCGTCAATACTCAGGTTCTCGGGCATGGGCAGGTTTCCGTTGTGTATTATTGTAATTGCCGCGCCATCATCTACATAGCGCAGAAAGGCCAGAACAAAATCATCGACATACAGGCACACAAAATTGCCGCAATAGAATACCGGATTGCTTTTCCGCATCCGCGTAAGCGCACAGCTAAGATCAAAAATATCTTTCTCCACTGCAAACCCCGGCTTTACATTGTATTCCGAATCAAATAAATTCCAGTTAAAATCGCGACGGTTATCGGGATCTGCGAAGCCTTCAGCTGCTGTTTCGGTACCATAATAAATCTGGGGTATGCCGCGTATAGTGAACATGAATGTGAGTGCAAGTTTTAACAGCTTTGCGGCAGCCGTTTTATTATTACCGCACTGCTGCATAGCCAGCGACATATATCGTGCTGAGAGGTCGTGATTATCAAGCAGTGTAGCGAGTTTGTTATGGTTGGTGTAATGATTATCTTTTTCAAGAATGCCTGTACCGCCATCAAAAGGCGATACAAACGCTTTGAGCGAGCCATTGTAAATAAACGCATTGTTCATGGCTTCCTGCATTGGGAAGTCGAACAGGCTGTCGAACGCAAAATGCTGCTGATACTGTGAAATGGCGTCAGCATCAAACACAAGAACTTCGCCTATCAGGGTAACATCGGGAAACATTCCTTTGACCTGTGTTTTAAAAAAGTTCCAGAACACGCGTTCAACATGCTTTACGGTATCCATACGAATACCGTCAATTCCGGTGCTGCGAATCCATGACAAAATTGTTTCGATATGATAATCGCACACATCAGGTTTATCAAGATCCATATCGGGCAGCGCTGCTAACTCGCCTTGTATTTCATCAACGTTAGAACTCAACCCACGCTGGTTGTACCAGTCGTTGCGTATGGGTGTCGGATTCGACGGATCATTGGTAAGCGCGGGATGCCCGTATCCGGTATGATTCACCACCATATCAAGAATAAGTTTGATACCATTCAGGTGCAGCGCATCGGCAAGTTCTTTCACATAGAGTTTTGAACCTTCCGGGAAACGGCCATTATCAATATACAGATGCGGATCAACGGCATTGAAATCGAGCGGCCAGTAGCCGTGGTAAGCTGTGGCACTTAATTTTCCATTGGCATCGGTAAGCGAAGGCACCTGCAGGTAAACAGGTGTTATCCATACGGCAGTGATGCCCAACTTAAGGAGGTATGGAATCTTTTCGATGATACCGTCGAGATTGCCACCGTGCCACGCCCGTGGATCGGAACGGTCAATATCCGTGCGGCTTTTATCGGCCAGACCATAAAAGCGGTCGGTCAGCAAAAAATAAATGATATCATTTTGATTGATGGCCATTGAAAAATAATTTTATCCCGTTATTGCAGCACAATCTTCTGCGAGTAGGCTTTCCTGTTGTTATCAACTTTAATAAAATAAATACCTTTCGGAAACCTGCTCAAATCAAGAGTTAGATTTGCGACAGTAGTTTTCTGCTTCCATACCAGACCTCCTAATGAATTAAAAATTGCGATCTGATTTTCGGTTTTGTTGCCATCGGGAATCTCAATCGTTACGTTACCATCCGACGGATTTGGAAATACAAGCATTCCTGATTCAGGCATCGGGCTATTTTGCACACCAATATATTCTCCGTTAAAATACTCCACATCTTTAACGATGTTATGCTTATCGCAATGAACAATACAAACCGGATAACCGATACCATTGGCAATATAGCTGTAAGTATTTGTTGAATCTCTTTTATATTCTGTCGAATAAACCTGCATTCCGTACATTTTTCCGTACACGCTGTCAATTTCAGTAATGTATTCATGTTCGCGCAGTACATTCGGATACGTTCCATAAGGTGTTGTTATTGAACCGCAGGCGTCAGCAATAATCTGTTTCTTAATTGTCCTCACATAAAAAGTGTCCACATCGGCAGGATGCCTGTTGAACGGAAGCACCCAGCGTCCGTAAGCAGTAAACACGCTTCCGTAAGATGCAGGAGCTCCAATAACAAGTTCTTCAGGAGTATTGGGTACATTAATACCTGCGCAAATTCCTGATTCCGGCCTGAATCCCGACACCCAAAAACCGCTTGTATCACTTCTCCAGAAACAGTATCCATTTCCCGGGCCAACAGGTGCTCCGCCAAATAAGCTGCCGTACAAATTACCGGGACCGTAAGTATAAATATTAGACGTTGGAAACGTACCCGCATATGGCGTTGCCGAAGTAAGATGATAATCGGCAAACTTCGGATATTGAGGCGTGAGTGAAGAATAATCCCACACCTGTGATGGCGCGGCTGTTCCTAATGAAACATTGGTAACTGTATCAACCGCCAGCATCACAGACAAGCCGTTGAAAGGCAGATCGGCACCGGTAATCGTGATGCCGCATCCTGTGCTTATCGAGAAGCAGTTAGACGTATCGGTACATCCGTTCTGAGTAACGATTACGGCATAACTACCGGGTGCTGTTACGCTGAAGCTCTGATAATTTTGTCCTGCAAGAGGTGTGAATCCGTTGCAATCAACCCATTGGTAAACAGCTCCGGCTGAATTGGCTGTCAGCACAGTTCCGGCTTGTGTTACAGAAACATCTACCGTAATTACCGTTACATTCAATAATTGTGGTGTTGAAGTGCCAAAGGAATTATTCGCTGTTACGGAAATAATGCCGCTTGTTCCGGCAATTGCAGCAATAGTGTCGGCATTGCTTGAACCTATCCATCCGCCGGGTAAAGTCCATGAATAGCTTGTAGCACCGTTCACAGGCGCAACGCTATAAATATTCGGACTTCCGGCGCATACAGAAATATTCCCCGAAATTAAACCGGGCGTGGGAGGCGCTCCTACTATATAGACAGGAAAACAGGAGGATGTATCGGAGCAACCATTTTGCGTTACAATTACGGCATAACTTCCCGAGCTGTCGGGAGTAAAGCTCTGCAAGGTTTTCCCGGCAAGGGGCATGAATCCGCTGCAGTCAAGCCATTGATAACCGGCACCGGACGCAGCGGCGGTAAGTGTTGTTCCTATCTGAGTAACGGCAGTATTTACTGATATTACCGTGACATTCAGCGTTTGCGGCGGAGAGGATCCAAAAATATTATTTGCGGTAACGGAAATTATTCCACTGCTTCCGGCAACGGCATTGATGGTGTTTGTGGTGCTTGTGCCTGTCCATCCGCCCGGAAATGTCCAGGTGTACGCAGTTGCACCGCTTACCGGTGTAACGCTGTAGGTGTTGGCAGAACCCGAGCAAACAGAGGCGTTTCCACTGATTGGTGCCGGAGTTGCAGGAGCAACGCCACCGGCGCCGTTTACTTTACGTATCACATTATTTTCATCTGTGATGTAGATATTTCCCAACGCATCAACCGCCACACCCTCCGGGCCATTCAGTTTTGCCGATGTTGCCGGACCGCCGTCACCGCTGTAGCCCTGTATTCCATTTCCGGCTACCGTTGTAATAATGCCTGTTGCAGCTGTTACCTTACGAATTACATGGTTTCCATCGTCGGCGATATAATAATTTCCGGCTGCATCAAAAGCAATTCCCAGCGACGGATCATCCAATTTTGCGGAAGTTGCAAGGCCACCATCACCGCTGTATCCGGCAGTTCCGGTTCCTGCAATGGTTGTGATAATGCCGGTAGATTTTGTCACTTTACGGATGACGTTGTTATAATCATCAGAAATATACATATTCTCTGCCGAGTCGAGTGTAATGCCATCAGGACCGTTTAGGCTGGCCGAAGTTGCAGGCCCGCCGTTTCCGCTGTAGCCTGCCGTTCCGTTACCGGCAACGGTGGTGATAATGCCCGTAGAAGCAGTTACCTTACGAATTACATTGTTATCGCGGTCGGCGATAAAAATATTCCCGGCTTTATCAACGGCTACGCCCCAGGGACTATTCAGCTGAGCTGAAGTTGCAGGGCCTCCGTCGCCACACCATGGCCAGGGATTATAGAAAATAGAACCATCGCCTGCTACAGTGGTAATGATACCTGTAGAAACCGTGATTTTGCGGATAACATTATTCAGATTATCGGCAACATAAATATTTCCGGCAGTATCCAGGGCAACTCCGAACGGATACGCCAGATATGCAGAAGTTGCAAGACCGCCGTCGCCACCATAATACCAGGATGTTCCGTTGTACGTATAATAGGTCCCGGCAACTTTTGTTATGATGCCGCTAGGCGCAGCTATTTTCCTGATGGCATTGTTGCCGTTGTCAGCAAAAATAATATTCCCTGCGGGATCAATAACGATACCGAAGGTGATTCCCAGTTTAGCTGAAGTTGCAGGACCACCGTCGCCGGAATGTCCAGCAATGCCTGTACCTGCGATGGTGCTGATGTAGCCCACCTGTGCATTTGAGAATACGCTCGTTAACATTATAACGAGGAATAACATTTTTGATTTCATATTCTATTTATTTGGTAGTTTAATAATAATCAGATTATTATTCTATAACAATTCCGGTGTCGGAAATTGAGCTTGATTACTTAAATTCTTCCGGTATATTTCACGAGTATCGGTTGATTTTTTTCTATAAAAACGCCACCTCAACCGTCTCACCTGCTTTCAGCGAAAGCTTGCGGCCCATTACCAGCGCCAGATTCCGCCCAATATGTCCTGCAGGAAATCCAAAGATTACCGGATAATGAAATTCCGCAACCGCCTCTGCAATGATGGTATATGCGTCCTTACCAAACGGAGTCTCGTTGTCATTCATTTCTGTCATACCACCAACAATAAGCGCAGCAAGATCTTTTAATTTTCCACAACGTTTCAGGCTCAGTATCATGCGGTCGATGTGATACAGATATTCATCCAGATCTTCAATAAATAAAATGCGTCCATCGGTATTAATATCAGAAGCCGTTCCGGCAAGGGTGTGTAATAATGAAAGATTACCGCCCACCATCACGCCTTTCGCTTTTCCGCTTCTGTTAAGAGGATGCGACGGGAGATTGTAAATTATTTTTTCGCCGAACAGAACTTTCCGAAGGCTTTCTTCCGATTCTTTATCGTGTCCCGGCTGATTCATGCTTACCGGCATCATGGCATGTATGGTTTCTATACCGCAGTTGGTGTGAATGTGAGAATGCAAAACGGTAACATCGGAATAGCCTACAATCCATTTGGGATGCGTCATAAAATGCGTGCAGTCGATACGGTCAATTATACGTACGGTGCCATAGCCGCCTCTTGCACAAATAATTGCTTTCACCGAATCATCATCAAGCATCTGCTGAAGGTCGGCAGCACGCTCAGCATCCGTGCCCGAATACTGATTATCGGCATGGAAGATGTTCTTTCCGAAAATAACTTTTAATCCCCATGATTCAAACAGGCCGACAGCCGGTTCAAGTTCCTTCTCGGTTATCTTTCGGGCAGTTGAAACAATGCCAATGGTATCTCCTGCCTTTAATGCCTGTGGTGTAATCATAATATAAAATAGTCTAATTGTATGTTATTAATCGCCGTACAAATGTAAACGCTCCGACTTTAAAATTATCACGAATTTACATTTTTTTAAGGATTCGGCATTCGAGGAGATGCCCCGGCATTAATTCGCTGCTCATATGGATTCTGCATGATTTACTGATTGTACGATATTTTGTACCTTTGCGCCCTGCCGTGCATTTCCACATTCGGACATTTCAACAAGTTCAATGTCCGGAGGGTTTGATGTCCGGCAAATTCAATCTTATTAATTTTCAGTATTATGGATTCCGAAAAGAAAATAAAACGCTATACCATTACCAGCGCACTTCCTTACGCCAACGGTCCTGTTCATATCGGGCACCTTGCCGGCGTGTACATTCCTGCCGATATCTATGCGCGATACCTCAGGATGAAAGGGGAAGAGGTACTTTTTATCGGCGGTTCCGACGAACACGGTGTGCCCATTACCATAAAAGCCCGCAACGAAGGCGTGCATCCTCAGCAGATTGTAGATAAATATCACAGCATCATTAAAAAATCCTTTGAGGAATTTGGTATCAGCTTCGATGTGTATTCGCGTACATCCAATAAAATTCATCACGAAACGGCTTCCGAATTTTTTGAAACGCTTTACAATAAAGGCGAATTTATAGAAAAAGTTACCGAACAGTATTACGATGAGGAAGCAAAACATTTTCTGGCCGACCGCTACATAACAGGCACATGCCCGCATTGCGGCAACGACAAGGCATACGGCGATCAGTGCGAAAAATGCGGCACCTCACTCAATGCCACCGACCTCATCAATCCGCGCTCGGTACTGAGCGGAAACCTGCCCGTTTTAAGGGAAACCAAACACTGGTTTTTACCCCTTGATAAATACGAACCCTGGCTCAAACAATGGATACTTGAAGGACATAAAGACGACTGGAAAGTGAATGTTTACGGGCAGTGCAAGTCGTGGATTGATCAGGGATTACAGCCGCGGGCCGTTACCCGCGACCTCGACTGGGGCGTGAAAGTGCCCTTGCCGGGAACTGAAGGAAAAGTGTTGTATGTATGGTTTGACGCTCCTATAGGCTATATCTCAGCAACCAAAGAATGGGCGCTTGAAAAAGGTGTTGACTGGACACCGTGGTGGAAGGACGAACAGACAAAAATGGTTCATTTCATCGGTAAGGACAACATCGTCTTTCACTGCATTGTATTCCCTTCTATGCTGCATGCCGAAGGCAGTTACATACTTCCCGACAATGTTCCTGCCAATGAATTCCTGAACCTTGAAGGAGATAAAATTTCCACATCACGCAACTGGGCCGTGTGGCTGCACGAGTACTTACTTGAGTTTCCCGGAAGGCAGGATGTGCTGCGTTACGCGCTTACCGCGAATGCGCCCGAAACCAAGGACAATGATTTTACCTGGAAAGATTTTCAGGCACATAACAACAACGAACTGGTTGCCATTCTCGGCAATTTTGTGAACCGTGCGCTGGTGCTTACGCATAAATTTTATGAAGGCGTTATCCCTGCAAGGGGCGGGCTCAGCGACTTTGATAAAGCCACTTTGTTACAGATACCTGAATTTCCGCTGCGTGTGGCACGCAGTATTGAGAATTACCGCTTCAGGGAGGCACTCAACGAAATGCTGAATCTGGCACGTCTGGGCAATAAATACCTTGCCGACAGCGAGCCCTGGAAAATTTTCAATACGGCGCCGGAACGTGTTGCCACGATACTGAACATTTCATTGCAGATATGCGCCAACCTTGCCGTGGTGATGCAGCCATTTTTACCGTTCACCTCGGTGAAGTTAGCCGAAATGATTGGTCTGGGCTCATTTACATGGAAAGATGCAGGCAACACAGACCTGCTTAAAGCAGGCGATACGCTGAAGCCTGCAGCATTTCTGTTTGAGAAAATTGAAGATGATGTGATTGCCGCACAGCTTCAGAAGCTGCTTGACACCAAAGCCGCCAACGAAGCGGCAACACCTGTAAGCATTGATGCTGCCCGCCCGGAAATTACCTTTGATGATTTTGCGAAAGTGGATCTGCGTGTGGGGACTATCATTGCCGCAGAGAAAGTTGCGAAGACCAAAAAATTATTGAAACTCACGATTGATACGGGACTTGATAAGCGCACCGTTGTTTCGGGCATTGCCGAATATTATGATCCGGAGAAGATTGTCGGGCAAAAAGTGGTAATCCTTATAAACCTTGCTCCGCGCGATCTCAAAGGCATACAATCGCAGGGAATGATACTGATGGCAGGCAACAGCAAAGGCGAATTGTGCTTTGTAAGTCCTACCAAAGATTTTGAGAACGGCAGCACAATAAAGTAATATTGCTCTCTTTGCGACTGTTGCGGCTAATTCTCAAGTATTAAGTATTCAGTAAAAAGTATTTAGTACAAAAAAATGTAACGGTGACACTTATAGTGCCCGGTGCGTTCTGCTTAGGCACGCGATACAAAAGCACGCTAGCCGGGGATTTCAAGACTGCAGCAGGACGCCGGTTTTTGAAAGAAAAATGCAATTTGCCTTCAGCATAGGAGCGTCATTATTCTTATTAAATTAGGTATAAAAATTACCGAAGATTTTTTATCTTTGCGAATCGATTTCTGGCCCTATAGTTCAACGGATAGAACGGAAGTTTCCTAAACTTTAAATACAGGTTCGATTCCTGTTGGGGCTACTTTTCAAGTAGTAAGTATTCAGTAAAAAGTATTGAGTACAAAAAAGAGGCCGCTTCATGCGGCTTTTTTTGTGCCTTCTCCCAGAAAGGTATTGTACACAGTAATATTGTTTACTCTTTAACCACATGGTTGTTGCATTCCCATTTTTATTATATTTGAGGGTTGCTGCAGCACTTTGCCGGCATTACAATTGGTGTTTAGTTACAAACGAAAAGAGGCTTAGGCACGCGTTACAAACGCGCGCCAGCTGGGGAAAATGAAGATCATTCTAAAATGATTAAAATTGTAATTGAAAAATAATATTTCACTAATTCTTTTACTTTCGTTTGCCTAATTTTGCTCGACATAATCCTTAGAAAATCAAATGAACACACTAAAAGACATGGAATATGAAAATAATCCTCGAAGTATTAAATATCATGTAAAAAAATATTTGCGTGAAAATGCAGATTTTTTTGCAGGAAAAAAAGTAATTGATTTTCCAGCGGGTAATGGTATTACTTCTAGAATATTAAAGGAAATTAATGCTATTCCTATACCTTGTGATTTGTTCCCAGAGTATTTCAAGGTCGATGGATTAGATTGCAAAAGAGCGAATATTAGTGAAGGATTACCAATTCAAAATAAAATAGCAGACGCCCTAATTTGTCAAGAAGGAATTGAACATTTTAGTGATCAATTTTCCGCGTTGAAAGAATTTAATAGAGTTTTAAAGTTTAATGGAATCTTGCTAATTACAACGCCAAATTATTCTAATATACGCTCAAAGTTAAGCTGTTTTCTTGCTGAGAGTGAGAGATTCAATTCTACGATGCCACCAAATGAACTTGACAGTATTTGGATGTCAAACCAAGAAATTTCAGATGAAATCTACTTTGGTCATATTTTTCTTATTGGCATTCAGAAGTTAAGAGTATTAGCAAAGCTGTCTGGATTTAGAATAAAGAAATATCATTTTACACGTGTAAAATCAACGTCTTTGATTTTATTGCCGCTATTCTACCCATTCATCTATATTTCGAATTGGATTGCGTATAAAAAAAATATGAAAAACAACAAGGATTACGACAATGCAACTAAAAAGCGGATTTATGGTGAAATATTTAGGCTTGGGATTAACCCTAAGATATTGATAGGTGCTAATTTGATGGTTGAATTTGTTAAAGAACAAGAACACGAAGACGTTAATAAACACCTGAGAAGCAAACATAAGGAATTCGGTATAACTTAAATGGTAAATTTGATTTGAAGAAAGACATAGATAGATGTTGATATTTATTGGACGTGCCGGATGTCTTGACCACCAAGCGCCGAACTATTAGAACACTATTTGATATTAATTATGAAGACATAAAGATGGTCATATAAAACGGCGCAGACTGGTCAACTGGAGCGGCGCATCCAAGTTACAAGCGAAAAGAGGCTTAGGCAGGCGTTACAAACGCGCGCCGGCCGGGTTTTGAAGACTTATTGGACGCACCGAAAACCTTGAGTGCCTGCCGGTAAAAATGATTAATTATTAAACGAACAATTCGGGCAGTAAAAAATTGTATAACTTCGATGAAAGGAAAAATTGTTTTGTGTTTACTTGTATTGCTGATTTCTGCGCAAGCATGTAAAAAAATTACTGAAGAGTGGACCGCAACGAAAGTTAATGGTACTGTAATAAATTGGTACACACGGCAACCAATTCCATACGCTGATGTGAAAATTACTACAGTCAAAAGCCCTGGGAATTCCGGTGAGACTTTAGCTGAATTCAAAACAGATGAAAACGGCAATTTTGATTACACGTTCCATGCAGATAAAGATTACACTTACTTAATCGGAGCGAAAAAACAAGAGGCGTGCTTCTCCGGTGGTTATCCAGCAGGACTTAGCAAGGGCAAAAAAAACCATATTGAAATTTCTGGTTACCAAACAACACACTTAAAAATACATATTAGAAATAATAGTCCTTATGATGTTTATGATAAAATCTGTGTACAATATTTTGATTACTCAGCCCATTGTGCAACTGGTACTAGTATTGATACTGTTTTTATTTGCGGTGATTTTCTACGTGAAGGCTCATCATACCAGAATGTTCATATTGAAGTGACAAAAAACAATATTACTACAAGCAGGGATACTACGATTTATCTTTATCCCTGTGACACGAATTACATCTCCATTAATTATTAAACATAAGGGCGCACAGCCGTAATAAAAACCGGGATAACACATGCCTCGGAATATTTCAAACAAGACACTGCCAAATTTGGTCTATGGTAGAAAGAAGAGTAATTCCCTTGCTGGCACGCGTTACAAACGCGCGCCAGCCGGGTTATTAAAAGTCGCAAAAAATACAATATGAGATATTTTCCAGTTTTAATTTCTTCCATTTTATTTCTTTTTTTCGGTTGTGAGAAAGAAAAAATCAACAATAATCAGAGAACAATCGTTACAGGGAAATTAACGGATGCATACACGAAAAAACCTATAAAAAATGGGAATGTGCGATTATACAATAGTGCCTTGGAGTATGGCAGCCCTATTAGTAAACTTGATTCTGTATATACTGATACTCAAGGGGAATTTGAATTAGATTTTAATGCTGAAGATAATACGAAATACTGGCTTGAAATCTCACATTCGGATTACATTATGACAGTAAAATGCCCATCATTAGGCCCTGGCGAATTTGAAATATTAGATTTTCAGATCTGGCCTAATGGATATTTAAAGTTTCACGTAAAAAATATTAATCCAGTTGACAGTGAAGATAAAGTCTGGGTTGGGTTTGGGTATGGTCAGGATTATTTTTTCACTGGCCATGGTACAAGCATTGATACAACTTTAATTATTCCGGTAATTTCAAATGTAAAGTACATACTAAATTGTTTTAGTGAAAAAAATAATCATTTATACGACCATGGCGACCAGATTTACGGCCCCCCTTGCGATACTCTTTATTATAATATTTATTACTGATATCAGTACCGCGCAAAAAAGTGAACAGGGAAGTATCCGGCCAAAGAATAATAACTTATCTGTACGGATAGGCGGAGGCATGCAGTTGACCCATGTGAAAGGAATCAATTATTCCGCCGCGTGTAATTATTCTATAAAGTATTTTTCTGCAGTTATTGGTTTTGAATATTTTGGTTCTGATAAAAACAAACGGAATACGCTCAACCAATCTCATTATTTGCTCACGACCGGTGCGTTTTTCGCGGGTGTGGGACTCAAAGTGAAAATTAAAAAATTCATCCTCACCGCTCATGGAGGAGGATTTTTGGGTTATGGCTGGAACAAATACACTTATACCAGATCGATTTTGAGTTTCTATAATGTGGGAGAAATAGGATATAGAAAAACAAATAAAAAGGGGCTATGGTGTGAATCACAAGTATCATATACAATACTGAAATCATTACAAACCGGTATCCGGATTTCTTATTTCAAATATAATGAAAACTCCGATTACTACGATGTCTACAACAAAAATAATTGGGGAATACAGTTCACAATCGTGTGGGCATTCCCGAACTTTTAAAAATATAAAAAGCGTATATCGTTGATGCGCCGGATGTCTTGACCACTATTTGATATTAATAATGAATACATTAAGATGGTCATATAAAACGGCGCAGACCGGTCAACTGGAGCAGCGCATCCAAGTTACAAACGAAAAGATTCTTAGGCACGCGTTACAAACGCGCGCCGGCCGGGGGTCAATATCAAACGGCGCAGACCGGTCAACTGGAGCGACGCATACAAGTTACAAACGAAAAGAGGCTCAGGCACGCGTTACAAACGCGCGCCAGCCGGGGCGCTGCCGAAACGCTGCCGCATTAATTTGTCTGGTTCGTTCTCCAAGAGCAATTGCAGTGGTGGTAGTAATATTTTGTAGAAATGTTGTTTATTATCAACAAATATCATAATTTTGTTGAAATTATTCAACATTTTATCGTGAGGACAAAAAAACAAATCCTATTTCCAAAGCACCAGAAAATTCTGGAGCAACTCGGAGAAAACATAAGATTAGCCCGAAAAAGAAGAAAACTGACAACGATTCAGGTTTCTGAACGGGCAGGGATCGATCGTACTACCCTCTACCAAATAGAGAAAGGAAATTCAAGCGTATCAATGGGTGCATATTTTAATGTTCTGCGGGTTTTAGGATTACAGGACGATTTTTTAAAACTGGCTTTCGATGATGATTTTGGCAGAAAACTTCAGGATATGTATCTTTTGAAAAACAAATAGCATGGCAACAATCAAAACAGATGTTTGGGTTTTTGCAGACTGGGCGGGCATGGCACAGCCAAAATGCATTGGTATGCTTTCGGCACAGTATACTAAAGGGCGCAGAAATTACAGTTTTGAATACGATCCATTTTGGCTTCAATCCAAAGAGCAATTAATCCTTGATCCTGACATTGGGTGGTTTTCCGGTGTGCAGTTCCCGAACAGGAAAGATAATTTCGGAATGTTTCTAGACTCAATGCCGGACACATGGGGCAGGACACTGATGAAAAGAAGATCGGCGATGATTGCAAAAAAAGAAGGGAAAGCATTTCCCGTATTACACGATATTGACTTTTTACTTGGTGTACAGGACGAATGCCGGATGGGGGCACTAAGGTTTAAATTGGACAAAGATGGGCCATTCGTTGATTATTCCAAAGATTTTTCCGTGCCGCCATGGACCTCTGCGATAGAGTTACAACATTCCGTGGAAATGATTGAATCTAATGAGAATAATGAGGAAATGAAAAGCTGGCTTGCTGTTTTAGTTGCACCCGGTTCATCTTTGGGTGGCGCGAGACCCAAAGCATCTATTATAGATAAATCGGGACAATTATGGATTGCCAAGTTTCCATCGAAAAACGATTCTTATGATAAGGCCGCCTGGGAGTTTCTTGCTTTTCGGTTGGCTATACTTTCGGGAATTGAAATGGCCGAATCAAAACTTCAAATAATCACCGGAAAATATCACACCTTTTTCACAAAACGATTCGACAGAATACAAAGGAACAGGATTCACTTTGCTTCGGCAATGACCATGATTGGGAAGAATGAAATAATGCTCAGGGATGAACCGGCAAGTTATCTTGAATTGGCAGAATTTATAAAGTTTTCCGGCGCAGAGAATAAAAAGGACCTGCACCAACTTTGGCGGCGCATTGTTTTTAATATTATGATTTCAAATACGGATGATCATCCAAGGAATCATGGCTTTATATTGACAGACCGGGGATGGCGGCTATCTCCGGCATTTGATGTCAATCCTTCTGTTGAAAAAGATGGATTATCAATGAATATTGACATGGATAATAATGCACTTGATATTGATTTGGCTAAAAGTGTAGCACAGTATTTTATGTTATCCAATGACCAGGCTGAAAAAACAATCCGCGAAATCAGGTTCGTTGTCGGCAAATGGAAGTCCATCGCTAAAGAGATTGGAATTAAAAAGGCCGAGTTAGAAAATATGGAATCTGCGTTTAGAACGTGAGCTGATTATTGAATTTTAATTTACTTTCGTTATCGGCTTAAAATAATTCTGTATCCATTAAACCGGTCAGCATGGAACGTCGCACAATAGGCATTCACGAGAGATTGCCATTCCTTGAAAGTTTACCGCTCAGTTTTCAGCACCTCACGGCCATGTTTGGCGGAACCATACTGGCGCCTATTCTGCTGGGTGTTGATCCGGCTATTGCACTACTGATGAACGGCATCGGCACACTGATTTATTCATGGGTGACCAAAGGCGGCATTCCGGCCTATCTGGGCTCCAGCTTTGCATTCATAGCTCCTGCCCTGCTCATTATTTCCGCCTATGGCGGATACAGTCATGCACAGTCGGGTTTCATCTTTTTCGGTTTGTTCTTCGTACTGATGTCGTTTGTAGTAAAAAAATGGGGCATTCGATGGATTAATGTCGTGATGCCACCTACCGTAATGGGCGCCGTGGTTGCCATCATCGGTCTCGAACTGGCGCCTGTAGCGGCACAGCAGGCAGGTCTGGCACCCTGGCCAACGACGGCGGGCAGTGTGGTGCTTCCTTTTATGATTGACCACAACGTGCTCATCGTTTCAATGACCACCTTAGGCGTGGGAATCATCGGCTCTGTGTTGTTCCGGGGCTTCATGCAGGTAATTCCAATATTGTTTGCCGTTTTCACCGGCTATATAACTGCACTTTCTCTGGGCATGGTAAATACATCGATGATTGGCAATGCTGCATGGTTTGCTCTTCCGCGATTCAGTGCACCGGTTTTCGACCTGAATGCCATCGTTATCATTGCTCCCGCATGCATTGTAGTACTTGCCGAACACATCAGCCATTTAATTGTAACAGGCAGAATCACCGGATCCGATCTTCTTGAAAAGCCGGGATTACATCGTTCTCTGCTGGGCGATGGCATCAGTAATATTCTTTCAGGGCTTGTCGGTTCAACGCCCAATACAACTTACGGTGAGAATATCGGAGTTATGGCCATTACCCGTGTGTATTCCGTTTGGGTGCTGCGTGGCGCGGCAGTGCTTGCCATTTTGTTTTCATGTATTGGAAAAGTATCGGCGGCTATTTCAACGATACCGATACCTGTAATGGGAGGCATCACATTGCTTTTGTACGGCATCATTGCCGTTCAGGGTTTCAGAATGTTTGTTGAACAAAAAGTGGATTTCAGCAAAAACAGGAATATGGTACTCGGCGCTATCACCTTTGTTGCGGGAATAAGCGGTGCAGGTATCAATATCGGCTCGGTACAACTGAAAGGAATGGCTTTGGCCGCCGTAGTTGGCGTGCTTTTATCCCTTTCATTCTGGTGTTTTGAAAAAATCGGTTTAATGAAGGACCATTCTGAAATACATTAAAACAGATATTTTTTTTATCCGGCTTAAAAAGGGTACAGAACCTTGTTAATTTACCTCAAAAGTAATTCCCGATGAGCCTGCGTTTGAGCAGCCATGTTGCCATGATGTATACTTTGTTATATATTCAGCAGGCATAAACATAAAAAATTATTACTTTTACCCGTTCATTCTACATTAATTCTAACTCACACACATATGAAAAAAGTTCTACAAATCATTGGTGTACTGACAACTGTTCTTATTGTTGCCGGTGTTTGTATGAAAGCATTTGCTTTTCCGGGCGCAAACATTGCGTTAATCGGCGGGGTGTTTATCTGCCTGCTGCTGTATTTTGCATTGATGCTGGTTCACAAAATCAAAGAATCGGCCTCAGGTAAAGAGCGCGCCATGAATTTCCTGAAGTATGTTTCGGAATACCTTGTTGCATTGGGCATGACATTCTTTATTATGCATTATCCGGGCGCCATGCTCGTGCTGGTTACAGGTATGATACTGATGGCTGTCGGTTATCTTCCCCTGCATCTGGTAGTGATGAAGAAAAAAAATCCGGAGCATCCCGCCTGTAAAAAAGTGCCTTATGTGCTCATCGCGTTAGCACTGATATTTGCTTTCGGAACACGCAATATGGGCGGTCGTATATTCCAGTCACTCACATTTCATGATGTGCAGACCCAAACCGTAACGGCAAGCATTGATACGATGGTAATAAACCAGATGAAGAGTTTTGAATTAACTCAGGCTTCGTTTCCCAACTTCACGGCCGGCATGTATTCCAAAGCTGAAAAGATTAGCAAACTCAGCGACGAACTTGTGAAGTATATTAAAGAAACGCGCAATGAAGTAATCGCTAAAACAGAAAAGAAAGAAATTGCTGAAATTGACACTATGGCATTATATCAACTGTGCCGTAAAGACAATACCTGCATCCCTACCGAATATTTTATCGGAAAAGATTCTGTTGGGAAAGCCACCGAACTGAAACAGAAACTCGTTACTTTTAGTGAAGATGTAGTTAAAATTATGGACGATAAAGATGCGCCCAAATTTAATTTACTTGCCATCTCCGATCCGTTCAAATGCCCTATGAGTGAAAAAGAATGTTCATGGGAAAAAGCAGTGTTTGAAAAAGCCATGCTTATTACAGATGTTATTTTCCTTGACAACCTTGTGCTGGCTATAAAACAGGCAGAATCACAATACATCACCTACCTCCACCAGAAGGCAAAATCAGATGTAATGTGGTATTATTTCAGAAAATATCAGGAACTGAGACCTAAGGGCGCAAAATAATTATAGTTTATTTTACTACTGAGTAGCCGGATACTTATTTGTGTCCGGCTTTTTTTTATTCTAATGCCTAATATTAATCAGATTGTTGATTTTAATAATATAATTATATAAGTTTGTATTTCCATTATCTCCAATAAAAGTAATCCTGTTGAACATGTGGTGGCATTACTCGAATGGATTAGTATTAGAAATTTTATTCTGAAACCGAAAGACAATAATAAATAACTAATAACTGACGCGTATGAAAAAACTTTCCTTTTTAACAATGGTAGCGGCATCCATGCTTTTGGCTGCAATAATACCAACGGCCCGGGGGCAGGTGATTTACAGTGAAGACTTCGATAATGTTGGTGGACCAACCAGTGGTGGTGCCGGTACGTATTCCTTCCCGGCAAACATGCTAAAACGCAATGTTGACAACCTCACTCCAAATGCTGCCGTTTCTTATGTAAATGAGGCGTGGGAACGACGCGAGGATTTCAGCTTCAACACGGGTGATTCCTGCGCATTTTCAACCTCATGGTACAGCCCGGCAGGCACAGCAAATGATTTTATGTGGACACCGGCCATTGGACCGCTGCCGGCAAATTGCCTGCTCAGCTGGAATGGTGTTGCTTATGACCCTGCGTACCCCGATGGTTACGAAGTGCGTATCATGACCGTTACTCCTACCGGTGGCACCGGCACAATAGGAAACCAGATAACAAACTCAACTATTTTGTGGTCAACTTTGGGAGAAGCTACTACCTGGACAAATCATCAGATCAGCCTTGCAGCCTATGCCGGACAGACTGTTTATATTGGATTCCGCAATAATTCAACTGATATGTTTTTATTGCTAATTGACGATATTCTTGTTGAGGTACCTAATAATTATGACGCAGCCGTACTTTCAACAACGCCTATTTCAGAGTACACCATGATTCCTAAGCAGCAGGTAACCCCTTTAACATTGGGCGGTTCGATTAAGAACCAGGGTGCACTTTCTATTACCAATGTGAGGATGAAAGCCGATGTGTACAACAGTTCCAACACGCTGGTTTACACTACAACAAGCGCTCCTGTTGCAAGCATGGCCACACTGACTACGCAGAATTTTGTTTGCGGTACATTTACGCCGACCGTTCCTGATTATTATCTCGTGGAATATATGTCCCTTATTAATGAAACAGATGAAACACCATCAAATGATACGCTGGCCGATGGTATTATTATTACCGACACCACTTATGCCCGTGATGATGCAACTGTTGCAGGTTCACTAGGTATTGGCGCAGGAAATGGCGGGTACCTGGGACAGCAGTTTACAATTAATACTGCGACCGATATCAGGTCAGTGTCCTATTATGTAACCGGAGGTTACCATACCGACCGCACTGCAGTAGTGGTCTGGAATATGGTTGGAGGAGTTCCAAGTACGGTAATTGCCTCAACAGATACCATTTACTATCCGGATGACTCTGCCAGATTATATACGCTGCCAATATACGGCGGACCGTATACTCTTGTACCCGGCGAATATGTGGTTACTGCCGTGGAGTTTGACAGCACGCTCCGACTCGCCACCACAGACGCTATTTATACCGCGACAAAGACATGGGTAAACTGGCCTACAAATCCCAATGGCACCTGGTCGCACAACGAGGATTTTAGTTTCATTAAATCCTACATTCTCAGACCTAATTTATACACCTGTGCCGTAATCACAGCGGGGGTTACAAAAACAGATGCAAGCTGCGCTACATGCCCCGACGGAAGTGCAACTGCTAATCCTTCGAACGGAGTGGCCCCATACAGTTTCCTCTGGAACACTACAGACACAACAGCCGGTTTAACGTTGCTGATGCCGGGCACTTATACTGTCACAATAACGGATGCATTTGGTTGCCAGGCAACAGAATCTGTGACCGTTAGCTTCAATACCGGTATAGAAGAATTCAGCAACGAATTCAATGTGATGCCGAATCCAAACAACGGATTATTTGAACTGGTATTCACCGGCAATCCGGGCGATAATGCCAGTATTGAAATCTGCAGTATTGTTGGTGAAGTCATCTACAAACAATCCATTGAAAATAATGGTTCGATGAAAACCCGAATCAACCTTGGAGATATTGCTTCCGGTTGTTATATGCTTCGTTACAAAAGCAATGATCATATTGCCATGAAGCGGCTTATCATCAAGTAAGTTTATTTTTCACTGTAAAAAGAGAGGCAATTCGTAATGAGCTGCCTCTCTTTTTATGTCTTATATATAGCGTGTATTTTCTATCGTATCTCTCAGGCTTCCGCTTTTTGTATCGACATCATTTTATCTTCAATGTAGTATACCATATCAACAAATTGCTTGCTGCGTTTGAGGTCGCGGTTGCGATTGGCAGGCATTTCGATGTCAATTTTTTCTACTATCTGACCAGGGTTAGCACTCATGATGAACACCTGTTCGCCCAGATAAACGGCTTCATTGATATCGTGTGTAACAAATATCACCGTAAGGTTCACCTTCTCCCAGATTTTAAGCAGGAACTCCTGCATATGCAGGCGCGTGTAAGTATCGAGTGCACCAAAGGGTTCGTCCATCAGTATAATATCCTGATTCACCAGCAGGCTTCGGGCAATGGCAACACGCTGTAATTGTCCACCTGAGAGTGTCGGATATTTGGCATATTTTTTTTCATGCCCTTCAAGACCGACAATTTTTATCATCTCCATCGCCTTTTCAATGCGCTCTTTTTTAGCAACGCCTTTGTATTCGAGGCCAAGTGCCACATTTTCCACCACCGACATCCATGGAAATGATGAATACTGCTGAAATACCATACCTATGCGATCGGCTTCCTCACGCGGTTTTCCTTTAATCAGCACTTCGCCTTTGGTGGGTGTTTGCAATCCGGCAATGTAACGCAGCAATGTTGATTTTCCGCAACCGGAGGCTCCCAGTACAACAATGAACTGACCCTGGCCGGGAATATCTTCAACAAGCATGTCAAGATCTTTGATAACATGCGATTTCCCGTTGTCGTAGGTTTGACAAACATTTTTAAGCTCAATGATATCGGGAAGGTCGGTATTTTTGAATTTTACAGTCATGGCGATGCAGGTTTAGGCGCGTTTGTAAGGGAATAACAGTTTATCAAGCCACTGAAACAGCTTATCCTGAATAATGCCGATGATGATGATTACGAACAGTATCGCAAATACCTTATCGAGACGGCTTTGTCTTGCGGCGAGCCAAATCATGGAGCCCACGCCACCCGTGCGGTTAATCATTTCGGCCACGATGATGTATGTCCATGAAATAGCTGTCAATACGCGGATATCATCAAAAATACGCGAGGTAACCGAAGGCCAGAAAACGGTTCGTATGGTCTGCCAGCTAGATGCGCCTAAGGTGTAGGCTGTTTGCAGATAGGTTTTTTCAACTTCCTTAATACGCTGCACTACTACCGGAAGCAGGTACACAAAAATACCGAATGCAAGGAATTGAACCTTCATATTGGTTTCTATGCCGAACCATGCTATAAACAGCCCTGTAACGGCTGTGAGCGGCAGAAAACGGATGGCATCGACATAACGGCCCAGAAAGCTTCCGAAGAAAGGCACCAGACCAATCAGGAAGCCGAGCAGCAATGCCAGTGCAATGGCTTCCAGGTAACCCGCAAAATTGAGTGCCACTGAATAGGCTGTGTTGCGAACAAGCGCATCTTCGGTATGAAGCTCTCCAAATGATTTTACCATGGCAATGGGCGATGGCAATATTCCGCGCTTCACTATCGGTCCCTTTTTCATCACAATTGTTTCGGTGCGCGATGTTTTGCCGTCGGCAGCCGTAATTTCAAGGAAATAGCTTCCTTTTTCGGCGCATTTCAGCGCAGGACTTTTCGCTTCTTTTATCTCGGCATCGTTGTGATACCAGGTATATTTTGCCGCCGGCGATTTACACTCAATGGTGTCGCCATGTGCCAGTACAACAGGATTTTGCGAAATGGTATCGCCCTGAAAGCTGGTTTTAAGGTCGGCATGGCTGATGGACAGCGGCCCGATATCGGCCGTAACAATCAACCACAGGCACAGTATGAACAGAAATCCTCCGATTTCTATCAGCAGTCCTGTTTTTTTTGATATTTGTCCGTTAATCCGGAATAGTTTCATAGAGTTTAGTTCGGTATGATTTCAAAATCAGTACGACGATTGCGGGCTTTGCCTTCTAAAGTTCCATTGTCGGCAACAGGCTTATCGGAGCCATTACCAATAATCACGAAGCGGTTCTTGTCAAAACCATACGTTTTGATAAGATAATCCACAACTGCCTGTGCTCGTTGTTCGCTGAGCTTCTTGTTGCGGGCAGGGTTTCCGGTATTGTCGGTATTGCCTTCAATGCGGATACGAGCATTGGCGAAGGATTTTGCTATGTCAACAAATTCGTGATCAACAATGTATTTTGCATTTTCGTCGAGCGCGTATGAGCCGCTTGCAAATGAAATGCTGGCACGTTTGGTAGTAATGGCACCGGCTGTTTTGTTGGCATCGGTAGGTGCATTGAATTTTGCGTTTTCTTCGGCAGCGTTATCGGGTCCGCTGAGGCTGATATCCGCCAATAGCGATGAGTTTGAAACCATTCTCCATGTAGGCACATTTGCCGTGGGATATCCTGCTTTAGAATATTTCAGAGACATCTGGTTATAGATATCTTCGCCGGTAACGCCGGTATAATTGCCTTTCAGATTGAAGAAGTTGACATTATCGCCGTAAGTACAGAGGCGCACATTGCTGATAGCCTGATAGCAAAAATCTTCGGGCTGCTGCATACCTTCGGCCAGTATCTTAGCTGCTTTTTTGCGATTGGCGTCTGAGGCGTTCAGTTCGGCATTGCCTTTCAGAAATCCTTCCACAAGTCCTTTCATCACTTTTTTATTCTTCTCGATGAATTTCTTTTTTGCAACAAACACATCGGCAATAATATTCGATGCCTGTTTGGTGCTTTGCAGCACTTTAGAGCCGGCAACTTTAGCGACACAGTCGGCATCATCGGGACTCCACACTACGGCAGCATCCACCTGTTCTTTTTTAAACAGGTCGGCAGCTTCCAGACCGCTCGATACCTTTACGGGAATGATTTTGGAATAATCGAGACCGCCGGCTTCGAGCATCCACAGCAGGAATGTGTGGCTGGCTGTCATTTCGGCGAAAGCCACCTTTTTGCCTTCGAGGTCGGCAACGCCATTGATGCCGCGCCTTACTACAATGGCATCACCTCCGCGCGACCAGTCGCACTGAAAGATTACCTGAGGTTCAAATTCTTTGAGCCCGCCTACTTCGGTTACAAAACCATCGACGGTGGCATACATAACGTCTATCTGGTCTGTTTTCCATGCTTCGCGGCACTGGTTAAAATCGTCGAGTAATTTAAAATCGGCAATGAATCCATAGTCTTTCAAAAAACGCGATTCTTTGCTGGCTTTAAAACCTTCGTTGAAGTACTGTCCACCGGCAAATCCGCCCCAGGTATTCACACCGATACGGATGATGGTCTCATCCTTGATATCATCGGCATACTCGTCATTGTTGGTTGTTTTGCCTTTGGGCGCAATCTTGCTGATGAGCCCCGATTTATAAAGGCCAAATGCGATACCGCCAATCACTACAATTACGATGAGCAGTTTTGCCAAAGGTGTGAGTCTTGATTTCATGCTGTATTCTTTTTGGTTATTAATTATTCTTTAAAGAGGTCGTTGTAATTATTCTTCTCTGCCTGACCGTCGCCGCTTTTCTGCTTTACCTCAATTTTTTCTTTATCTGTATTGAGTTCTTTCAGGTCAAATTCGTCCACGGCATGGTCGTCCAGCTTTTTGGTTTTATCGTCCAGCAGGAATGAAATGCCTTCCTTTTCCATTTTCTCGAGCAGTTCCAGCCCTTTTTGTTCGTAAACGCCGTTCTGTATATCTATGCTGTCAATGAAGGTAGCCGAAACTTCCATGAAGCGTTCCATCTCACCTATTTTACCGCTTACGTCGTCAACAATGGCTTCCATGGCACGGTCGAACATTTCTTTTTTATCGGGATCGCCCTTGATGATATTCATGGCGCTCTTCATTGCCGAATAGCCCGATTTTATGGCTTCGCGTTCCTGTTTGCGTATGCGGACTTCGTTTTCAATATCCTTGATGAGATATTCGGAGTTGGTGTACATTTTCGAAAGGATGCGGTACAGTATCTCCATTTTTGCCAGCAGTTCTTTGTAGCGGCCGGTAGATTCGTTCAGCCTGCCGTACTGCCGTGTATTGATTACCACCACGTCCATATTCCCTTTCTTTTTGGCGGCTTCAGCCATACTCAGCGCCTGCTCCATTTCGCGGGTATTGGTATCGATAATCATTTTCAGCTTCTGCATCTGTCCTTTCAGTTTGCCGATGTGCTCGTTCATCTCGCGCAGATTTTTGTACAGATTTTCGACGTAGGTTTCAAGAATCCCGATAGGGTCAATCTTTACAAACCATCCGGTAATGGCGCGCATGGCGCTTTTATAGAGGAACCACACCAGGGTGCGGAACTTGGGGTCGAGCAGAATATATAACAGCCCGCCGAGCAAAGCAAAGAAAATAGTGGCATAAACGGCATTCTGCAGAATGCTTACAATAAACGGCAGGAATTTATAGGCCAGCCATCCCAGACCTGCCAGTATTCCTGCACCAAACAAAAAACCGGTAACGCCTTCGGGGCGTTTCCAGAATGATTTTTTACCGCTGCTGTCCGGTGATTTATCTCTTTTAAAAAAGCCAAACATAATTTTTCTTTTTAGGTTTTAATTTTTAGGCGCATCCAGCGCTTTTATCTTTTCAACATTTTCTTTCATTTGCTGCGCAACGAATTCCCATGTTTTCACAAAATTATTCTCTGTGTTTTTTATTCTGGATTCCGATTCTGTAATTTTTGTTTTTGCCGCGGCAATTTCTTCCTGATGTGCCGTAATCTCTTTGGTGAGCTGGGCAATCTGAGAACTTTTTGTTTTAATCAGCTCGTCAAGGGCGGTGATGCTGTTCTTCTGCGCCGTAACATTATCTTTCGTCTGCTTTTCAAGCGCCTTGTAGAACTTCGATTTTTCATCATCAAGAATGGTAAGATAAAAAGCCGCGCTGTCATATATTTTCTGTTTTGTAAGCCCTTTGGTCGACAGGGTAGCAAGTACGGTCTGAATCTTTACCGGCTCGTCGAGCGGTATGTTTTGCATGGCTTTCAGCGAATCAAGATATTCAAGATAATCTTCGCCGGCCATATTTTTTGCTTCAATAGCCTGTAACAGCGAATCCAGAATTTTATGATCAACCGTTCCGTCGCCCGCCGGCTTCACGTCTGTGCGCTGCTGCGAACCCGGTTTCTCTTTAAGAATATCAATGATATCTTTACTTTGGTCGGCACCACCGGCATTTTTATTCTGCGCCCCGGCATCCTTTTGCGTGGGTTCTTCTACCGTTTGAATGAACAGCCCTTTTATTTTCTTAAAATCAAATCCCATATCTGTAAAGATTTATAACAAATCAAAAATAGGATAATTACGACTACTTTCAAAATAACGGACAAGAAAGATTGGGCATGTACGATTACTTTCCGCCTTTTTTACCGGTGGCCGCCTTTTTTTCTTCAATGGCTTTGACAGAATCCTGTTTCACTTTATCCAGTGAATCAGCCTGCTTCAGCATTTTGTCGGCATCGTCGAGGGCGCTGTTGCGTTCAATATCCATCAAAGAATCTTCCTGGCGTTTTTGTTTTTCCTGCTCTTCTTTGCTCGGACCACAGCTTACAGCAAGCAACGAAAGTGCAAAGCAGAAATATAATATTGTCTTTTTCATTATTCGGTTAAGTTTATGTTATCACAAAAATATGCAAAATACAAATAACATCATTTTTGCGAAGATGTATTCAATAAAAACGCGCGCTATGGATGCCTGTAAACCTGATTTTTCTCATATACGCGTTTTCTTTTATGAATAATAGACAGGGCTTTCGTATTTTTACATTTGATTTCTTGCGTTATAATCTATTTCACAGAAAGAATATTTCACTTAAAACCTAAATAATCATGATACACGAACTTCCAAAATTGCCTTACGGACACGATGCTCTGGAACCGTATATTTCGGCAAAAACCATTGAATTCCATTATGGAAAGCATCATCAGGCTTATGTTACCAATTTAAACAAGCTTATTGTTGGAACTGAATTTGAGAATCTGAGTCTTGAAGAAATTGTAAAGAAAGCCACTGCCGGCATTTTCAACAATGGTGCGCAGATATGGAATCACACATTTTACTGGAACTGCATGAAGCCAAACGGCGGCGGACTGCCCACCGGCGATATGGCGGCAGCCATTAACCGCGACTTCGGAAGCTTTGAACAATTCAAAGAAAAATTCAGTACCGCAGCAGCAACATTGTTTGGCTCGGGCTGGGCATGGCTTGTAAAGAATGCCGACGGTACGCTGGGTATTGTTCAGGAAAGCAATGCCGGAAATCCGCTTCGCAACGGACTTACACCGCTCATGACCTGCGATGTGTGGGAACATGCCTACTACCTTGACCAGCAGAACAAACGCCCTGATTACATAGCATCCTTCTGGAATCTCATAGACTGGAATGCTGTTGGCGCACGCTTATAGTTGCACTATTTTTAATATTTTTACAGCCGGGCATCACTCTGATGTTCCGGTTTTTTTTATGCTATGAAGATTCAAACAATTCCGGCGGTACTGCTATTCATATTAACCTCTTTTTGCTGCATTGCGCAGGAAGATGCCCCTGCCGTGCCTCCTAAATTGAAAGGCTGGGTGTTTGAATGTGCCGGTTTCGCCGGAAGGCAAATAAAGATATATCCCGATTATCCGAAAAATGGCATTAACGGATATTTTGAAGCCAACGTGGGATATAAAACATTTGGAACAAAACCATGGCATGCCGACTGGCGTTATCCGCAGTACGGAGTGGCGTTTCTTTACGGATATCTGGGCAATCCCGCCGTATTGGGAAATAACTACAGCCTGCTTCCCTATCTGCTTCTTGAAAGCAAGGATGAAAGAAAAATCGCTGCCGATGTAAGAGTAGGCGTGGGTCTTGCATATTTCGATACCCGATACAACCGCATTTCAAACCCCGAAAATATTATCATAGGGTCACGTTTTACGGGCATTGCCAACCTTTCGGTAAATTTGAGAAAGAGACTCAGCAGCCACTGGGCTCTGTACGGCGGAGTCAGTTTTATACACTGCAGCAACGGACATTCGCACCTGCCCAATGTGGGGATGAATACCGTAGCTCTGAATGCCGGAATACGCTATTATCCTGCAGGGAAACCCGCACCGCTTAAAAAAGAAAGCACCGCTGCCGCAAAGGACCGTCGTGTTATGATGAACCTGCGTTTCGGTTATGGAACACATGAGTTCGGCTCGGCCACCAAACCCCTGGGCGGAGCGCATTATCCGGTATATGCACTGAGCCTGTTTGCATCCATAAGAGTGGGTAAAATAAGCAATGTTCATGCGGGCATTTTTGTGAATTATTATACCGGTTTTTATGATTACATCCGCAACCAGAATTTTTATGACTCCGGACAAATAAGAAAATCAGTAACGGCGAGTATTTTCGTTGGACACGAATTTTTGATCGGGCGTTTTGGGCTGGTTTGGCAGAGCGGTGTCAATATTTACAATCCCTTTCAGCGCGATTATTACAAATTATTGCTGGGCAGCGGAACATCGGCCATGCTGAAAACGTACTGGTGCAATAAAATTGGCGGACAGGTTTACCTGTTTCGTACATCGGAGGTGCGGCGCTTCAATATGTGGTTTGGTATTTACATAAAAACGAATCTGCTGACCGCCGACTTTGCCGAAAGTGCTGTGGGGATTAGGTTTTGATGAATTTCCATCCTCGATTGATACTTGGGCATACTATCATTGTATGAATCACTGGCTGGCGCGCGTAATTTACATCAGGTAATCAGTTCATCAGGTTGATGCGGTATAACCTGCCGCCGGCACCACAGTATAAAAATTCGGTATCAGAAACTGCATGCACGCAGAAAAGATCGTCGGTGACATCATGCTCAACGGTTGCCCATGATGTTCCACCATCGCTGCTGTATAAAATAAGTCCGTTAGCTCCTACCACCACAGCATTATGCGAAGGCGTAAAGGTGACGTCGTTCAAATGCTTTCGCGAACCGGTGGAACCATTGGGTTCAAGGGCGGTTTTCCAAGAAGTTCCGCCATCGGTGGTAAGGTAAATTCCGCCATTATAACCACAGGCAATTCCATGGTTATTATCATAAAAATCTATGCCCGTAAAATGGTCGTTGGGCACATCAAGGTCATGCAGCGTCCGGCAGGTATCCGTTGAAGCAAACATCCGGCCGTAGCCGCATATACGGGCATACGAGCCCCCGGGCATCACCATATCGTTCAGTTGATTGTCGTAATTGCGGAATGTCCAGTTCTGCCCCCAGTTCCATGTGTTGCACATAATGCCTTTATAATAGGTATCGCCTCCGACAGCCACCACCCACTGTATGCCCAATGCGCGCACCTTACGTATAGGCGTTATAAATTCCTGCCATTCACTGAAATCATGATTTTCAAATTCATTCTTCCATGTTAAACCTCCATCGGTAGTGTGAAGCAGCAAAACATCATCGCCTCCGGCATAACCGTTGTTATTATTCCCGAAGTCAATATCATAAATGCAGCGCTGGGGAACATCCAGAATGCGATTAAAAACCCGTCCGCCGTCCTTACTCTGCCATATAGTGCCGTTTTTACCGGGCGAACCTCCACAAACAAACACAATGCTGTCGTTCACAAAGCAGATATCGCGCAGCGTTGTTGATGCATCAAGCTGAATATAGGTTTCATTCGCGGTAATCATCTTCTCTTTTTTACATCCCGTAAGGATGAAAAAAGAAGATATTAGAGCAAGGTATAAGGTGTTTCGGTTCACGATTTTCAATAATAATAATGGCAAATGTATAAAAAAGGCGGCGCATTATTGCTGCACCGCCTTTTATCATAACATCAGTCACTGCCTCATTTCTGTATCACCATCTTGAAATAGTGCGACACCTTGTTATCGTAAGCTTTCAAAAGATAAACACCATCAGCCAGGTCGAGGGATAATTGATGCGTGCCTTTTGCAAACCGGTTGGTATAAACCAAACTGCCTATTGCATTAAACACTTCCACTTCGGCGTTTTCATCAAGTGTTATCGTGAAGTTTCCGTTTGAAGGGTTAGGATACAGCGATATTCCCATATTATCAGCAGCTGATATTCCGGTGGTCATAATCGCAATACATGCCGATGTATCAGAACATGCCCCCTGAGTAACAAGCACTGCATAATTTCCGTCGGTTGCCGGAGTATAATCTGCCATGGTCTGACCACTGATGGGCGCATAACTGCTATCGCAATTCAGCCACTGGTAAGTCGCGTTAGTTGCCAGAGAGGTTATGGTTACTCCCGAAATGGAAACGCCTGTTTCCACAGTATCTACCGTGAGATGCAAGGTGTATGTACTATCGCATCCTAAGGAAGTAGTATAGTTCGCGAAATAAGTACCGCTGCTCAGATAATCCGTTCCATGCCAGTTATAAGCCACACCCGCACAGGTGTTTTGGCTTTCGCTGAAAGAATAAACAGGATTAACCGTAATGGCAGCACATCCCGATGTTACACTGCAGGAGCCAACACTTTGGGTAATCACACACTGGTAAGTTGCAGAAGTGGTCGCCGCCTCGGAATACGTCGGAGAATTCATTCCTGTATTTGTCCACGGACCACCGCATCCGGAACTGGAATATTGCCACTGATAGCTTATGCTTCCGGTGCCACCATTTACAGTAACACTCAGGTTTGCCGTATCGCCTATACAGATATGGGCATCAACAGGTGCAATCACATTCGGTATAGCAATTACACTAACCTTTGCGCAACCCGAAGTATCAGTGCATACACTACCGCTCAGATTTACAATACAGCGGAACCATGCATCGGCAATCAACGCGCCGGTATTGTATACCGCATTGCTCGTGCCGACATTTGTCCACGGACCGTTACATCCGTTGGCGGAATACTGCCACTGGTAAGCTGCCGTTCCAAGACCGCCGTTTACTGATACGGACACGTTCGCTGATGTATTATAACAAACAGAATCGTCAACAGGACCCGTTGTAGTAAGCGCCGGAATTACAGTCCAGGCAATTACTTCCCATGCAGAAACGCCGCATCCTGCACCTGCAGAAACGGTTCTTGCTCTCATATAAGCAATGCCCGAAGCCGAAGGTGTCCATGTCTGTCCGCTCACCCAAACGGATGTTCCGGGTTCCATGTACTGATATTCGTAGGTTAATGGGGCAATGCCGCCGCTGCCGCCACTGGCAATACCTGACAGGGTTGTTCCCAGACATACAACCGCATTATTGGGTGTTCCTGTAAGTACGGGTTGAGTGGGTGCGCCGGGAACAATAATCGTGGCACATCCTGTTGTACTCTGGCATCCGCCAATTCCGGGCTGAGTAACAATACAATGATAATACGTTGTAGTGTTCAGACTTCCGGTAATGAGTGATGATGCGTTTCCGCCGATATTTAACCACGGTCCGTTGCATCCCACCGTTGATTGTTGCCACTGATACTGAGGACTTCCGTAACCTCCGGTTGATGTAACCGAAAGTGTGGTACTCTGTCCGCTGCAAATGGTATCGTCGGTAAGACTTGACAAAACAGGATCGGGAATAACTACCACCGTAATACACGATGAAGTGGCATTGCAGTCGCTTCCGCTCTGATTCACCAGACAGCGGTAATACTGAGTTGCCGTAAGGCTGCCGGTATTCAGACTCGGGCTGTTTGTGCCTACTTGTGTCCATGGTCCGTTACAACCGAACGGGCTGTTTTCCCATTGATAGGTTGTTGTTCCGACACCACCGCTTACACTGATGCTTACAATAGAACTGCCGCCGGTACAAACCGTATCGGCCGTGATTCCACTGATAATCGGATCGGCTACAACCGTCCATGCGGTTACTTCCCATGAAGAAACGCCGCAGCCGGCACCAGCAGAAACGGTACGTGCCCTCATATAGGCAATACCCGAAGCCGCCGGTGTCCAGGTCTGTCCGTTCACCCAGGTTGTTGTTCCGGGTTCCATGTATTGGTATTCGTAGGTTAATGGAGCGATACCGCCGCTGCCGCCACTGGCAATACCTGACAGGGTTGTGCCGAGGCATACAACCGCATTATTGGGCGTGCCGGTAAGCATAGGTTGAGTAGGTGTGCCGGGAACAGTAATCGTGGCACATCCGGTGGTACTCTGGCATCCACCAATTCCGGGCTGAGTAACAATACAATGGTAATAGGTAGTATTGGTAAGACTTCCGGTAATGAGTGATGATGCGTTTCCGCCGATATTTAACCACGGTCCGTTGCATCCCACCGTTGATTGTTGCCACTGATACTGAGGACTTCCGTAACCTCCGGTTGATGTAACCGAAAGTGTGGTACTCTGTCCGCTGCAAATGGTATCGTCGGTAAGACTTGACAAAACAGGATCGGGAATAACTACCACCGTAATACACGATGAAGTGGCATTGCAGTCGCTTCCGCTCTGATTCACCAGACAGCGGTAATACTGAGTTGCCGTAAGGCTGCCGGTATTCAGACTCGGGCTGTTTGTGCCTACTTGTGTCCATGGTCCGTTACAACCGAACGGGCTGTTTTCCCATTGATAGGTTGTTGTTCCGACACCACCGCTTACACTGATGCTTACAATAGAACTGCCGCCGGTACAAACCGTATCGGCCGTGATTCCACTGATAATCGGATCGGCTACAACCGTCCATGCGGTTACTTCCCATGAAGAAACGCCGCAGCCGGCACCAGCAGAAACGGTACGTGCCCTCATATAGGCAATACCCGAAGCCGCCGGTGTCCAGGTCTGTCCGTTCACCCAGGTTGTTGTTCCGGGTTCCATGTATTGGTATTCGTAGGTTAATGGAGCGATACCGCCGCTGCCGCCGCTTGCAATACCTGACAGGGTTGTGCCAAGGCAAACCGTTGAGCTATTAGGAATGGCTGCCAATACCGGCGAACTAACCTGAGAGGCAATCACCCATGCTATCATATTTATCGTACCTGCCTGACAACCTGCTCCGGGATTACAATTTCCCCGGAAGGCTCTAACTTCAACACTATCCTTACCTGAGGAATTCAGGAGACTGCCCGGATTATAGGAAATCCATGCACTCCATCCAAAGTTGTCAAGCGTACGGTATTGAACGGAATCAGTACATCCAGAGCCACCGCTACCCAGTTGAATTGTAGCAGAAACAAGCATGCCGTCGCAAACAGAATCCACATCAGGGAATCTTGTTAATATAGGAGACGCCGGTTGACTGGTTATAGTCCAGCTGACCAACTCGGGTGTTGATGCAGAACATCCTGACAAGCTATCGCAATTACCATGGAATGCCCTAATATTAACCTGAGTGTGACTAGCCGTTGCCAGTAACATGCCGGGTGAATATAATTGCCAGGTGCCGCCATCAAAGTTATATTCCATAAAATCGGAACAACCAATACCTCCGGTACCATTGCTTCCCATAATTGCAGAAACATCGGTTCCTTCGCAAACAGATGAAAGGTTGGGAGTTTTCAGCACTTGTGGCGGCGCCATGGGTGTATTTATTAAAATCCAGGTATAGATGTTTTCTGATTGGCAGCCGGAGCCTGGAAGACAATTACCTTTTACTGCGCGTATCTGTGCGACAGAATGGTTGGCTGTATTCAGATTAGCACCTAAAGTGTATGTCTGCCATCCACCTCCGTCCAGACGATACTGATAATAGTCTGTGCAACTGCCAACTCCACCGCTTCCGGGTGTCAGTAATGTAGCAGAAACGGCCGTTCCGCTACAAACAGAATCCGTTGCCGGAATTTTTGTAAAAATCGGTGCAATGGGTTGAGCTACTATATTCCAATGTACCCTGCTGATGTTGGAATTGCATCCGGTTTCACCGCAATTTCTGCGACCTTCAATAATATTTGTTCCGACAACGGCTGAGAAAACAGGAATTGTTGATGACCATGCTGTCCACGTGGCACCACTATCTTTAGAATAGCGATATTCATCAGTACAGATTCCGAATCCGCCGCTACCGCTTACCGGGATAATTGATAATGTTTGATTATCGCATATATTGGTATCTGAAGGCACCGCCGTAATAATTGGTGCAATCGGATCCGGCAGTACAGTAATGGTCGCGCAGGAAGAAACCACTGTATTGCATCCAACGCCCGATTGGGTGATGATACATTTATAATACGTTGTGTGTGTCAGGGCATTGATAGCAAGAATTGATGAATCAGCTCCTGCAATAATTGAATCCCCTGAATTACAGTTGAGGGATGATTTTGTCCAATAGTATGTGAAGTTTCCAACGCCTCCGGTAGCCATAGCATGAATCGTATCGTTTCCACCGAAGCACATCGAATCAGATATAGGAGTTACAGTGAGGGTTGGATTCGGGCGAACAATAACAACAACCGGAACTCTGGTATTACTTATACACGAAGCGCCCGACCAAGAAATGCGAACCTGTCCGTTGCCTGTTTTAATACCTTTTGAATAGGATGTATTATTACTTAATGCCGGGTTAACCCAACTGCTTCCACCGCCACCTGCACCGCTGGCATAACCGCCACCGCCACCATAGTAGCCACCGCCACCGCCACCTGCGTAATTTACATATCCCGCACCGCCATATCCGAATCCGCCGGCTATACCACCGTTGCTGCCGCCCGTTCCTCCGGAATATTTTGTTGCACCACCGCCACAGGTTGAATATATATAATGATTGCAATCATTGCCATTCCCACCAACAGTATCGCCACCGGCACCTCCATTTTCAGAGCCGGAGCCGCAGGCATAACTTGCACCACCGCCGCCACCGGCAACAATTACCCGGTCGTTGAGCGTGTAACCGCCTATTCTGATATCGGAAGCACCACCACCGGCTCCTGAATTTTCAGGATTGGAAAGGCTTCCTTTGCCACCACCATTCCATCCTTGCAGGCCGCCGCTTCCACCGGCTCCGCCAACCATAAAATGCAGGGATTGACCGGGGGTTACTGATAAAGTTGATTTAATGCGTCCACCAAGTCCTCCTGAGGAATAACCATTATTGCCTCTTCCTCCCTGAGCGCCATATACATCAACAGTAACACTTGTGATACCTGAAGGAACTACCCATGATTGTAGTCCACCTGTATAATCAAAAATGAGAGAACCGGCACCGCCACTGACGACCTCTGCATAATAGGTTGTAGTTGCAGATAATGATTGTGTGAGACCGGCTCCGCTTTGGGTATTTCCTATAGAAACGCCTCCTGTTGGTGTTGTGTACCAGTTAATGCTACCGTTAGCAGATGTTGCAACTAATGTTGTTTGACCGCCCAAGCACAAGGTGTCAGGGAGGGCCGTAATCATTGTCACACCGGGTATTTTCTTAACAATTACGGTTACAGGTATTCTCACAGAAGAAGGACACACAGGCATACCGTAGGTTATCGTAACCTGTCCGTCGCCCTGATGACCACCTTGATAATATGAGCTGTTGTAGCTGAAGTTAGGGTTGACCCAACTGCTTCCGCCGCCGCCGCCACCATAATAATAGCCGCCGCCACCGCCATAATAGCCGCCGCCACCGCCACCATCGCCATAACCACAGCAATAGCCATCGCCACCATAACCGCTGGTTCCGGCAGTACCTCCACCTCCGGCACCGGTTCCACCGCCAACCTGACTTCCTCCGGAGCCACAATAGCTTCCGTCAAAGCCATAACTAAATGAACCATCGCCGGCAATATTGGAACCACCACCATCGCCACCATGGCAGCCGGGTGTACCGTAACCGGCACCACCGCCACCACCGGCAACAAGGAGAAGGCTAGAGTAGTTAGTATCGCTAGCTCTCAGGTCGGTTGCACCACCGCCACCGCCGCCATAATAGCCGGTATGACCAGATCCAAAGGCACCACCGTTCCAACCAGAACTTTGATAATCAACAGGTTTTCCGCCAACCTTAATAAATATAGTATCTCCGGGAGTAACGGCAAGATTTGTGTTCACAATTCCGCCCTTACCCGGTAATCCATAATATGGCTCATAGGTGCTGCCTTCTGCTCCGGCTGCTTTCACAGAGATTGAGTTAACGCCCGCAGGCACAACCCATGTCTGATAGTTGCCGGTATAATTGAATACAGTAGTTACAGGACCGCCAAAACCGGATTCTGCATAAAACGTAGTTGTAGAATCGGGAGAGACAATGAAATTCGCACCGCTAGCCGAGTGACCTATCGGAGAGCCTCCTGTACCAGATGTGTACCAGTAGATTTCATTTCCGGCAGAAACCGAATTTAAATTGGATGTTCCGCCACATGTAATCGTATCAGGAGTTGCCGTAGCTGAAGTTGGGTTACCTGGTGCAATAACCGTTACCGGAACGGGCACCCTAGCAACACTTGAACAAACTACCGTATTCCATGAAATGATGACTTTTCCGTGTCCGACATTATTTCCTGCAATATTAATCTGATTTGAACCGGCATTGTAAGAACCGCCGCCACCACCGCCAAACTGACTGCTTGTTGAGGCTCCGCCGCCGGAATAACCGCCACCGCCGCCGCCACCCCAGCCACCGCCGTGGGTACCGCCACCACCGCCGTAACCGCCGGTAATAACCCATGAAGTGCATCCACCTTCGCCACCATTCAAAAAGGATTTGCCTCCGTTACATGTGCTACCGCAAGAGGGTCCATTACCCCCATCGGCATAGAATCCCCCGCCGGCGCCGGCACATCCCTCAGAAGTACCGCCATTACCATTAATACCGCCGGTTCCGCCATTTGTACCGGCAGTTCCTGATGTGGATGTATTTCCGTCAACACCATTCCATGGGGAAGAATAACTCGCACCACCGCCGCCACCGGCAACGATTAAAGGTGTATTCGTATTCGTAACCACGAATGTTCCACCGCCGCCACCGCCATCATTGCTTTGTGATGGGCCTTCCTGACCAACCAATATTGTCAGAATCTGTCCGGGGGTAACATTAAACGTGCCGCTCATTTTTGCTCCGCGACCACCAATTCCGGAATTGCTATTGCCTCCTGATGCGCCATAAGCCTCAATATTTAGGGATACTACATTTGCAGGTACCGTAAAATATTGTAACGTGCCGGTATTTCCGGTGCTCGTATTATTGAATGTCATACTGCCGCTGACTGTTGAAACGGCATCAGCATAATAAGTCATCGTGGATGTCGGCGTGTAAATGAAATCGCCTCCGTTAGATGATGAACCAAGCAGATTACCTCCTGAGGGCGCATCATACCAGTAGATTAAATCAGATGTTCCCATGGCTGAAAGACTAACCGTGCTTCCGCAGGTAACCGTATCGGGATTTGCAGAAACTAATGTGGGAGATGCCGGTGAAATCACATGAGCCACAATCGAGGTTCTCGACGGGCTTATACATTGCCCGAGTGATGATTCAGCATAATAGGTCTTAGTAGAAGACGGATAAAAAATAATACTGTCGCCACTTAATGAAGTGCCGATTGATATTCCTCCGACAGGTAAGTCATACCAATTGATAGTACTTCCAACAGTAAATCCTGTAAGGTTAATGCCGGTACCGCAATTTACTGTATCCGGAGCAATTGTTAAAGGTGCCGGAGCAATTAACGTTTTCACGACAACAGTAACTGCAACCCTTACCGGACTTGAACAATGAATATCGTATGATTCCGCGTAATAAGTCTTCGTGACTAGAGGATTAACGCTAAAATTACTATCGCTTAATGATGTGCCCAGAAAGGTTCCTCCGGAGATGGAATCGTACCATCGGATGGTGTCTGAAGTTGAATGAGCTTTCAGATTAGACAAGCCACCACACCATATAGTATCGGGAGTTGCCGCGACATTCGTTGCAGGCGCTAGAGGGATAACCGTAACAGTTATAGGCACTCTCGAAGGACTCGAACAAAGAACATTGTCCCATGAAATAATTACTTTTCCATTTCCGGGGTTGACACCGTCAATATTAATTTGGTCAGTTCCATTATTAATAGAACCGCCGCCACCACCGGGCTGCTGGGTACCATTATACCCGCCGCCGCCGCCGCCGGAATAACCGCCACCGCCGCCACCGCCGCAGTTCCATGCATAGGCACTGCCGCCGCCGCCAAATCCGCCGTTAGCATGTGATACACCACCAGCACCACCGTTAATGAAGCTTTCGCCTCCGGGAGCTGTAGGGCTGCCGGAACCGCTACCATCACTGCCATCTGTACCATCACCACCGGCACCACCGTTACCATCACCGGCAAATGTTTTACCGGCGCCACCTTTTCCCAAAAGGCCACCGCCGCCGCCACCTGAACCGCCATCGCCGCCGCCGCCGCCGCCGCCATTAATACCGAAGCCACCTGAACCGCCGCTTCCATGACCAGTTCCAAATGTAGTTCCGGAAGTCGTTATTACCCCTGGCATTCCATTTGTTCCGTCGCAGTAGCCACCGCCACCGCCACCACCTGCAATCACAAGTGGATTATTGTTGATGTCGGTCACAAAAGTACCGCCACCGCCGCCTGAGCGGGAACTGCTATATTGTCCGGTTTCGCCGACCAATATCTTCAAAACCTGGCCGGGAGTTACAGCAAATGTACCCTTCATTTTAGCACCAAGGCCTCCGGTTGAGCCTCCACCCTGAGCGCCATAGGCGTCAATATCAAGTTTTGTTACTCCGTAAGGCACCGTCCAGTTTACGATTGAGTCGGTGAAGTTAAGTGTCTGAGAACCGATTGTAAATGAGGCTGATTCGGCATAATACGTGGTTGTTGCCGCCGGAGACACATTATAATTAGCACCGTTTCCGGATGTTCCTAGAAGATTTCCACCAATAGAGTTATCGTACCATGCAATGCCGTATCCGAATCCGGTCGCTGACAGATCGGAAGAGCCGCTGCAAGCAATCGTTGCAGGAGATGCTGCTACAGAGGTAGGAATTAAAAGTGTTTTAACATGAATGACAACGGGTACCCTTACCGGCATTACACAATTACCGTTGAATGTCTGGGCATAATAGGTTGTTGTTACTGTTGGAGCAACAATAAAGCTGCTGTCACTCAGCGAGGAACCTAAAAGAGTGCCTCCTGAAACAGAATCAAACCACTGTATTGTGTTACCGGCTGAAGTTGCCTTAAGTCCGGCCGTACCAGAGCACCAAACGGTGTCGGGATTAGCTGTTACAGAGGTGGGAATTGTGAGAGCTTTTACGTTAACAACAACTGCTACTCTCGCGGGAGTTGTGCAATTACCGTTAAACGTTTCAGCATAATATGTTGTTGTTACCAGTGGAGATACATTAAAGGTACTATCACTCATGGACGAGCCCAAAAGTGTGCCACCTGTAATAGAATCATACCAATGGATAGCGTTTCCTGCTGAAGTTGCCTTAAGGGCAGAAACACCTGCACACCATATGGTATCGGGAGTTGCGGTTACGTTCGAAGCAGAAGAAAGCGGGGTTACGGAAACAATTACCGGAACACGAGAACTTCGGCACGGATTCAGTGTATATGATATTATAACACGACCATGACCTGTATTATTTCCGCTTACTGCTATTTGATTGGTTCCGGCATTATAAGAACCACCGCCACCACCATAAGTAGAATATGATGACCAACTTCCGGCAGAACCGCCTCCTGAATAACCACCACCGGCTCCAGGACCGCCTAATTGACCACATCCGCCACCACCATAACCACCCCAGTAATTGCCGCCATAACATGAACCGGCAAAACCACCCTCGCCACCGTTAAGGTACGATTTGCCGCCCGGAGCCACACCGCAATGGTTTCCGCCATTGCCACCATCAGTATAGAATCCGCCTCCGGCTCCACCCTGATATGAACCATTACTGGATCCGCCATTTCCTCCTGTGCCTCCTGTACCGGTGCTTGAGCAGCCGACAGTAACACCTGAAGTAGATGTAGTGCCATCGGCATCAGATGCTGTTCTGCTGCATGCCGTACCATAAGAAGTTGATGGACCACCGCCACCGCCACCTGCAATAAGAAGTGGAACATTGCCCGATTGTTTGACAACAAACGATCCGCCACCACCACCATTTTCATTTCCATGCGGGCCACCACTCGATCCACCAGCTTGTCCAACCAATATTTTAATAACATCGCCGGGGGTGACATTGAAGTCGCCTTTCATTCTGGCGCCCTTTCCGCCTGTGAGACTGCCGCCTGAACCGCTACCACCCTGAGCGCCGAACGCCTCAATGGTAATTTTTGTTACCTGTGCAGGAACCGTCCAGCTTTGTAATAAACCGGTATTTCCTGTGCTTGTATTTGTAAATGTTTGTGAAAAAGTTTGAAATCCTTCTGCAGATTCAGCATAATAAGTTGTTGTTTGTAATGGCGTAACCAGCAGATTTGCGCCACTTACAGTTGACCCGATAGCGGTATCTCCTGTTGGTGAAGTATACCAAAAAATAGCATTGCCATTAGCAATTGCATTTAGTTGAACATCATTGCCACACGAAACGCTAGATGGTGTAGCTGTAACCTGTGTCGGAGGAGCGGCAGGTATAACGGTAACCACTACTGGAACACGAATACTGGCGCACAGAAATGTATTATAAGAAATCACTGTTGTCCGGTAAAAGTTTGAAAGAAGCCGAAGCATAAGC
>JBAXND010000040.1 GCA_037133915.1 Bacteroidota bacterium | reverse complement strand
GAAGCCGGGCTTATGCTTCGGCTTCTTTCAAACTTTTACCGGACAACAGTGAATTTTTTTTAATAATGATGATAGTGAGAAAACAATGTGATATCAATTTTTTCAAGTGTAATATAATTGCAGGAATTGGTATGCTGCTGCTGTTTTTTGTGTCGTTGTTCACTTCATTTGATAGTGCTGCACAGGCTAAGCTAACAGTATCAACAGCCAGCGCAAAAGTTGGTCAGAACGAAGTCTTTCAGCTTACTTATACGCTATCGGGCGGTTCGGCCGAACAGTTCGCAAAACCTTCTTTTTCCGGATTCAGTGTAATTGGAACCTCGCATTCATCGGGCGGTGGTATGACTGTAATTGTGAATGGCAAAGTGGTGCAGGGTGGCGAGGGTGAAGAGTCGTGGATATATCAACTCATGCCATCAAAAACCGGAAAATTTACGATTGATGCAGCCAAAGCAAAAGTAAAAGGGCAGTGGATTTCAAGCAATACGGTATCAGTGGAGGTCACGGCTTCGTCCCAGAAAAACCAGCAGAATCAACAGAACAAACAGAATCAGCAGGGTGCGCAAAATGATGGCTCAATTTCCGGCGATGATATCTTTATACGCGCCTCGGTTGACCGCAGCAATTGCTTGCAGGGAGAGCAAATCACACTTGTCTATAAAATCTATACACGCGTTTCCATCTCGCAATATGCCATTAATAAATTGCCTTCGTTCGCCGGATTCTGGTCACAGGATTTGGTGAAAGACAAAACGCAAAATCCCAAACAGTACAACGAGACTGTGAACGGGCAGAAATATATGGTGGCGGAAATCCGCAGAGTGGCACTCTTCCCGCAAAAGGCAGGGCGTCTGACCATTGAACCTCTTGAAGTGGAATGCCTGGCGCAGGTGTTGGTTAAGAATAAAAACAGTGCATTCGACAAATTTTTCAACGACCCGTTTTTCAACAATCCTTTCTTCAGCGACCCATTCTCACAAAGCTATCAGAATGTAAAGAAAACCGTGAAGTCCGGAACTGTTACCATTAACGTAGGTGCCCTTCCCGAACTTAATAAACCTGATGGTTTCAGTGGTGCAGTTGGCAATTTCAGCATGAAAGCCGATGTTGACAAAACTTCCGTAAAGGCAAACGAAGCTGTCAACCTGAAGTTCACCATCAGCGGAACGGGAAATCTCAGCCTCATCGACAAATTGAATGTGACCTTCCCTGCCGATTTCGAAACCTATGATCCTCAAATAAGTGATAATATTACAATAAATGGTACTCAGGTAGGGGGCACACGCGAATTCAGTTACCTCGTGATACCGCGCACTCCGGGCGATTTCACAATTAAGCCTGTTACTTTCAGCTATTTCGACCCGGCTAAAAAAGGATATGTTACGCTTACATCCGGTGAATTTAAAATAAAGGTAGGAAAGGGCGATGGTTCTGCAGGACCTTCATACAGCGGAAAAGAAGATGTGAAATACATAGGAAGCGATATCCGCTTTATACAGAATAAACCATTTACGCTTTACGCGATAGGCGCACATTTCTATAACTCGCCGCTCTACGTCTGTCTGATGTTATTGCCATTTATCCTTTTTATTTTATTCGTGATAATATGGCGCAGAAGACTGAGATTGCGCAGTGATGTGGCGCTGATGAAACTAAGGAAAGCCACGGCAGTAGCCCTCAAAAGACTGCGTACTGCCGATAAGCTTATGAAAGCAGGCGAGCGCGAAAATTTTTATGTGGAGATTTCCAGAGCTCTTTGGGGCTATCTGGGCGATAAATTCAACATACCGCCCGCAAACCTCTCTATGGACAGCGCCCGCGAAACACTGATGAACAGAAATGTGGACGAAGAGCTGATTCTGCGATTTGGCGAAACACTCGACGATTGTGAATACGCACGCTTCGCACCCGCCGACATGAGCCTTTCCATGAAACAAATGTATAAGAAAGCAGTGGAAGTAATCAGCAAACTGGAACAGGTATTGAAGTAAATGGCAGCAATGATAAAGAAAATATTTTTGATACTGAGCATTGTGTTCATGGGCGCTTATGCAATGGCAAATGAGAACGATGACCTTATTTTTCAGGCCAATGCTGCCTATTCAGAAGAAAAGTTCAGCACGGCCCTGGAATTGTATCGCAAGGTGCTCAGCAATGGTTGGGAAGCACCCGAGCTGTATTACAATCTTGGCAATGCAAGCTTTAAAACAAACGATTTCCCTTCGGCAGTGTACTATTATGAAAAGGCGCTTAAACTTGACCCGTCCAATGAAAACTACGATTTCAATCTTAAAGTTGCTAACACAAAGATTATAGATAAGATTGAAGCCGTCCCGCTGCCGTTCTATACACGCTGGTGGTATGAAATCCGTGGCTTCTGTTCTTCCGGCGGATGGGCAGTATGGAGCATCATATCGTTTGCACTGTTTTTAGCACTGATTGCAATATACCTGATCGCGCAGCCGGTTCGTATCCGCAAGCTTGCCTTCTGGACGGCTGCCTTCATGCTCCTTGCAGTCATCTTCATCAATATCTTTGCATTAGAACAATACCGCCATATTTCTGATTCATCCGAAGCCATAGTTTTCGACGCAACGGTGAATGTGAAGAGTTCGCCCAACGAGCTGAGCCAGGACATTTTTGTAATTCACGAAGGCACCAAAGTAAAGATTACCGATAAAGTAGGAGAGTGGTGCGAAGTGCGCATTGCCAACGGTAGCCTGGGCTGGATAAAAGCATCCTCCTTTAAAATCATCTGAACCTATATCAAATAGAAATCCTTTTTCTTTTAATTTTTACCTATTACCTATTACTTGTTCCCTTCCTTCGCTGCCTTTAACTGATTTTTTCCTGCCGTTAACTGAAAAACTATAAAAATAGTTGCATAACTAAAGATTTAGTTTGTATGTTTGCATTATGAAATTCCGATTGCAATAATGAACATTATCAACTACTGAAATGAAAGAACTCACAAAAGCCGAAGAGCAGGTAATGCAAGTCCTCTGGAAAGTGAAAAAGGGATTCGTAAACGACATCCTCGAACATTTCCCGGAACCAAAACCCGCTTATAACACAGTTTCTACCATAATCAGGATACTCGAGAAAAAAGGATTCGTGTTTCATAAAGCCTATGGAAAAAGCCATGAGTACCTGCCGCTCGTCACAAAGGAAACCTATAAAAAAGAACTTCTCGGCGGACTGATGAAAAATTATTTCAACAATTCTATCAAACAAATGGTTTCCTTCTTTGCTAAAGACAGGTCGTTGACCGTAAAAGAAATCGATGATATTATCAAAGCAATCGAAAAAGAAAAACAAACAAAATAATTTAAAGAGATGGAAGCATATATGGCATGGCTGCTGAGGTCGTCTATCATTGTTACCTTGTTTTTACTGGTGTTTCAGCTGCTAAAGCGCGACCATAATTTTATACGTAATCGTATCTTTTTGCTCAGTGGTTTGGTGTTGTCATTTGTTTTGCCACTCATCAATTTCGGGTCGACGGCTGGATTTACACCGCTCACTATTGTGAACCTTCATCCCGTTACCATCAATGCCTCGGATGTACGCACTACCATCATGGGCTACCCTGATGTATTCAGTATAGTAATGATTATTTATGCCTGTGGAGTATTGTTTTTCCTGATAAGGGCCTTGATGCAAATCATAAGGATATTGCTTCTTGCACGACGTTCTGAGATATTTGTACGACCGCGATATAAGCTTGTATTATCTGACCATGCCGTATTTCCGTTCTCTTTCATGAATATGATTTTCATGAAGCGATTGCCCGACAGTGGTGCTGCTTCCGCGATATTCTCACATGAAAGGGCGCACGCCATGCAATGGCATTCTGCCGATGTATTATTGATGGAGCTGGTTGTTGTCCTTCAGTGGTTCAATCCGCTTGTGTGGAGATACAGAACCCTGCTTCGTGAGGTTCACGAATACCTTGCCGACAGAGCTACACTGCTGCATGGTGTTGAAAAGCACGATTATCTTCAGTTGCTCCTTTCCATGGCCATGAATGTTCAGCCCAAAGACATCTCGAATAACTTTTGTCAAATCAAAATAAAAAGGAGGCTCACGATGATTACAAAAATCAAAAATTCCCGTTTAACGGGACTTAAATTTGCATTAACCTGTGTGACGCTTGTATCAGCGCTATGGGTTGTATCCTGCGGGAATGCGCAGAACACAGATGACAAATCAACGACAGGCAGTCAAACCAATGTAGAACAACCGAAAGACAGTGTTTACACAGTGGTTGAAGACATGCCAGCTTATCCGGGCGGCGATGAAGCCCGAATAAAATTCATCATAGAAAATGTGAAATACCCGCAAGCGGCCAGAGAAAAAGGAATTCAGGGAACTGTTTTTGTTTCTTTTGTAATTGAGACCGACGGTACTGTTGCTGATGTAAAGGTTGTGCGCGGTGTTGGCGGCGGTTGCGACGAAGAGGCCATGCGCGTTGTAAAGCTCATGCCCAAATGGACACCCGGCAAACAATCGGGAAAAACCGTTCGCGTAGCGTTCAACATGCCGATAAAGTTCGCCTTGAGCTGAAAATGTTTTTATGTGATTTCATGCGGCGAATATGCGACTATTCGCCGCATTTTTTGTGTGAATAGTCAGCCTACCATGTAATAATGATGATGCCGTTTCCGGAGCGCACACCATTCATCATGGTTCCTGCGGTTACCCCACCGGTATAACCTGAGCCTCCTGCACCACTTCCATTAGCCGGGGATGCACCCGCGCAATAATTTGTTCCGCCACCGTAGTAGCCTCCTCCGCCACCACCACCGTCGGCCATGCCACCCGGATTACTACCTCCCTGTCCAAGAGCACCACAGTAGGTGCCTCCACTGGATTGTGTTCCTCCTGTTGCCGGTCCGTTGGGTGCATTTCCTCCACTTGTTCCACCGCCTGCACCACCGGGATTGCCATAGTATCCTCCACCTCCGCCTGCCACAATAACCCGGTTCGACAGGGCTGTTCCTCCAGCTCTTACATCGGAACCGCCACCGCCGGCGCAGCCGTAATGACCGTTGCCACCACCGTTCCATCCTCCCACCGATACACCTGTATTATAACCGGCGCCCTCTCCACCAACATAGACATACAGTATCTGACCCGGTGTAACACTCAGCGTTCCCTGTGCACGTCCGCCGTTTCCGCCGCCGCCGCCGCCCTGTGCGCCATATACGTCAAGTGTTACGGATGTAACACATGGAGGAACCGTAAAGGTTTGCTGAGCCCCGGTGTAATTAAATGTCTGATTTCCGGAAGTGTAACAAATAGTACTGACAGCAAGACAGGATGCCGTTCCCGACCCGCAGGAATTATCGGCGGTAACGCAAACATTGCCCGACGTACTTCCAAATGATATTACAATTGCAGTTGTACCTTGTCCGGAAGTTATTGTGCTTCCTGAGGGCACCGTCCATGTGTAAGATGTTGCACCGCTGACCGCGGATATTGAATAGGCGACACCGGTCTGATTCGGATTTACCGTGGTAGGTCCGCTTACGGTACCGGGCGTTCCGGGAACTGACGACATACTTACTGAAAGGTTTGACGGATTGCTTGTTCCACAGCTATTGCTTGCTGTAACACTCACGTTCCCCGGATTGCTTCCAAAAGTTACCGTAATAGCGGTTGTACCTGCACCTGCAGTAATGGTGGCGCCTGCTGGAAGACTCCAGTTATAGGATGTTGCACCGGGTACTGCCGAAATTGAGTAAATCACACCAGACTGTCCGGAGCATACTGCAGATAAACCATTAATTGCTCCCGGTGTGGTAATGACTGTTGTGAGAGTAGTCGCAAGAACACTTGCAGCACTTGTGCTGCATCCGTTGGTGACACTGACACTGATAATGCCCGGTGTGCTGCCAAAATTAACGGAAATGGCATTCGTGCCCTGTCCGGAAGTAATTACTGCTCCCGGTGGTACCGACCACAAATAAGAGGTGGCTCCAACAACAGGCACCACGGAATAGCTTACACCGGTTTGTCCGGAGCAGAATAATGCAGAACCGCTGATAGCTCCTGCTATCATGGTAGAGTTGCTGTTCAGAATGCTTACCCAGCCACTGCCGGAATAATACTGGAATTCGCTGCAGTCGGTATTAAAAATTATTAGGCCCGTGGCGGGAAGGGCGATGGAATTGCGTTGGACTGTAGTCATGCGCGTTATCAATGTGCCTTTGATAGTGCTGCTTACATCAAGCATGGCCGATGTATCGGGTGCTGCACCTGTTGTATTAACTGAAAGTCCTTGAGCTATAATGTTCTCGGCAGAAGTGACAATCAGTGCAAACAACAATAAAATAAATCTGATAGATTTTAGTGGGTTGTGCTGGAAATATCCTGTTGCTTTTTTCATAAGGGTCAATATAATTTCACGATTGATTGCATAAAAATAGATAAATTATAGGTAATCGTTAACAGTTAATACTTAAAGAGTCCTTACGACTACAAAATGAGGGCGATTTTTATACATACATCCTCTTTGCAGGTATAAACTTCAAGCATAAACCTGAAAAAATCATGTCCTGTGTCATCTAAGGCACTTGCTTTCAGTGGTTCCCGGGCGTATAGTGCTAGTTAACGTAAAAAGAAGTACCTTTGCAGCAAATTCACTTACGGACATTTTCCCTCCTACAATAGCCAGGTTTTTGGTTCACTAAAAGATTCTACTTAATTACATTATGTCATTTCAGTCATTAAACATCATTGAGCCTATTCTTAGGTCATTAGAACAAGAAGGTTACAAAACTCCAACCCCAATTCAGAAAGAAGCCATCCCGATTGTACTCCAGGGCACCGATTTATTGGGTGTCGCCCAAACGGGTACCGGCAAAACGGCGGCTTTCGCAATTCCGATTCTTCAATTGCTCCATGCCAACAAAACATACGACCGTAAACGCAAGATCAGAAGTCTGATTGTTACACCCACACGCGAACTTGCTATTCAAATCGACGAAAGTTTTAAAGCGTATGGCCGCTTTGCAGGATTAACAAGCACTGTGGTTTTTGGCGGTGTGAATCAGAACCCGCAAACAGCCATCCTGCAGCGTGGTGTCGATATTCTGGTGGCAACACCCGGCCGCCTGCTCGACCTGATGAATCAGGGATTTATTTCTTTAAAAGACGTTGAAATATTTGTGCTGGATGAAGCCGACCGCATGCTAGACATGGGCTTTATACACGATGTTAAACGGCTTATCGCGGTGCTTCCGGCAAAGCGTCAGTCGTTGTTCTTTTCGGCAACCATGCCTCCTGAAATCATCAAGCTCTCAAGTACCATTCTGCATAAACCCCAAAAAGTGGAAGTGACACCGTCAGCTTCTACGGTTGACATCGTCAAACAATTTATTTATTTTGTTGATAGAGAAAATAAGAATTCTCTGCTCATTGATATTCTGCAGGATAAAAATATCAAAACTGTTCTGGTATTTACACGAACCAAGCACGGAGCGGATAAAGTGGTGAAGGTGCTTGCCAAAAACAAAATCAGCGCCGAAGCCATACATGGCAATAAGGCACAGAATGCCCGTCAGCGGGCGCTTGCCAATTTCAAAGCCCAGACAACACGTGTTTTGGTTGCTACCGATATTGCCGCACGCGGCATTGATGTGGAAGATATGGAATTTGTTATCAACTACGAAATATCGAACATTGCCGAAACCTATGTTCACCGCATCGGCCGAACAGGCAGGGCGGGAGCCAAGGGAACAGCCTATTCATTCTGCGATGCAGAAGAAAAAGCATATCTGCGTGATATTGAAAAGCTGATTGGTAAGAAAATACCGGTAATCAGCGATCATCCGTTCCCGCTTATGGATCATAATCCGGTGAAGGCCGTTAAGCAGCAGCGCAACAGTTCCGACCGTCCGCGCCGCAATAGCAGCGAATCAGATGCCGCCGGCAATAACAACAAGAAAAAATATTTCGGCAGACCGCGGGTTAGTGTACGGTAATAGTATTTCAGGCTTCTATTCTAAGTTTTCCGTCATTTTTTGCAACCGATAAGACAAAAAAAAGGTTCCGGAAGAATTCCAGAACCTTTTTTGTCGGGGTAGTAGGATTCGAACCTACGACCTCCTGCTCCCAAAGCAGGCGCGCTAACCAGACTACGCTATACCCCGTAATTTTATGAACTTCCCGTTTTGGCTGTGTGCTCAAACGGAGTGCAAAGATAGAAAATAAAGTGACAATCAAAGGTCCGGCATAAATATTATTTCCATACCTTTACACTATGCAGAGATGGCGGTACTTCCCGACGATAATTATTTTTCTTTTGGCATTTTATTCCTGCAAAAAGGAACAGGATGTCAGCGACCCGCTTATTGTAATCAGTTCACCTTTTGATGGCCAGCAATTCGGCGTTTTTGATGAAATCGCGGTCAGAGGCGTCGTTTCCGACGACCGTAAGCTGGAGTATGTGACCGTGGTTCTGGAAGACCTGAACATGGTTCCGGTACTAAAGTCATATACATTCTACCCTGATAACAGTACTTTTCAGGTTGATTTGAGTTATGCTGTCAATGATGTACATCTCCCGTCAGGCGAATATTATCTGCTTATTAGAGCCTCTGACGGGGTGAATGAAAAAAATGAATTTGTAAGAATCGGGATTACTGCTGTGCCCAAAAAACTGGAGTGCATCTACCTCGTTGAATCCTTGACTGATAAAGTACTGATACAAAAAGTGGATACGGCGGGCAATGTATCAACCATCATGACTAAACCGCCCGATTATTCTGCTTCCGCTATCAGTTCCGATTACCGCCTGCTGCTTCTATGCGGAAAATATTCTGAAGATCTGACCGCATATGATGTGACCTCATTGCAACCATCGTGGAACGTTGACGTTATTAACAGTCCGCCATTTCCTTATTTTGAGAATATGGTGTACGACGACGGGAAACTGTTTGTGGCATACCGCGATGGTCATTGGGATTACTACAACCTTAGCGGTGCAATGCTTACATCAAAAGTAACGGATCAGAACTGGATGCCTGAAAACTTCCTCGTGAAGGACGAATTCCTGATTACATACCAACATGAAATATCAGGTGTTGACAATAAGCTGGTGGTCTATTTTCTAAGCTCAACAGCGGCACGGCAGGATTATCCGATAAATCTCGAAGTAATAAAAATGTTTAACCAGTATGCTGACCAGTATCTTGTTTTCGGCAATTTCATGGGGCAGGCTTATGTTCAGCTTCACGATATCAGTAACGGATATCTTTACAATCCTGTTTCATTGCCTCCGGGCACGATTACTTCCGTAGAACGCCTTTCTGACAAGGAATATGCAATAGCCATAGGTAATAATATTCTTGTTTATGACGACGATGCTGCTACCGTAAATACATTGATTCCGGGCGTTTCAGCGAGTCTTGTCCGTTTTGATTCGGTGAACGCAAAACTTTATGTCGTGCCCCAGTCAGGAGGTGGTATCGTGAATATGTATGCATGGCCGGGCGGACAATATCTGGGAACTATTAATTCTGAAGGCACAGCCTCGGAAATTCTTTTTCAATACAATAGAGAATGATAGATAATTCAAGAAAAATTATTACAACAGAAGACGGCTCACATTCTCTCTACATGCCCGAACTGAAAGAACAATATCACTCCGTACACGGCGCGCTAACAGAATCAATGCATGTTTTTATACATGCAGGATTGCGCTTTTCGCTTGCCGGAAGGAATACGATGAACATTCTGGAAGTTGGATTCGGTACGGGTTTGAACGCTTTGCTTACCTTTAAATATGCATTGCGGAATCGTATTTCGGTAACATATTTTGCCATAGAGCCGTTTCCTATAGATTCACAGATTATTTCACAGCTCAATTATCCCGACCTGAATGAACTTGAGAACACGACTGCTGTTTTTTCGGCAATGCATAATGCTCCGTTCAATGTGTCATCCGAAATAAGCGAACACTTTTTGCTGCATAAGATTTCAGAAAGACTGGAAGTATATCAGCCGCCATCAGCATTTTTTGATCTGGTGTATTTCGATGCTTTCTCACCGGCTGTGCAGCCAGAATTGTGGACGCGTGATGTATTTGATATCGTTGCAAAATCAATGAAACAGGGGGCTGTACTGGTCACTTATTGCTGCAAGGGTGAAGTGAAAAGACAGCTGCGTGCTGCAGGATTCGAAGTAACAAAAATTCCGGGACCGCCGGGGAAACGCGAAATGATACGGGCTGTAAAAAGTGCCTAAAGTTTATAAAGTTTGAAAGTTCATAAATTAAAAACACCAAACTCCAATCCCCAATCCTCAATCCCCAATCCCTAAACTAAGGGTTCAGCCGTCGGCTCATGGTTGCCGAAACTTTGTCGAAAAATGCCGGCGGTGAAAGTCTGCGCCAGCCTATATCATTGAGGTTTTCGCCAAATGCCAGATAATAATCGATATTGCTTTTGCAGAATTCTTCCACCACGTGTTTTCTGAAATTAACACAGGCAATCCATCCGTCTTCTGCCTCTTCGAACCATTCCTGATAATAGCTGTCGTCTGAGAAATGAAAATCCAGTACGTTCTCACCGATGAGAATAAATTTATTGATTCCGGCAGCCATCAGCACATCAATCACATCACGTTTGAGGAACATGATATCGTTGTAAAGGCAGTCGTTCCATTCGCCCAACATTTCAATGATGCAGTAGGCACGCGAATAATCCGCATAAAGAATTTTCAGGTACAACGTCAGCGAACCAAATTCATCCCATTGCGGATGAATCAGGTGATTGTAAATTTTATTGGTGAAATGAAATTCGTCGTATTCCTTGCCATGAAAAGGTGAATGCTCATCTTCGGCGGCAGAGTAGAGGTTTATCCAGGCGTAAAATGGTTCAATCAGATGCACATTCGGAATTTTCGGTAAAGGTAGCTCAGCGACCTTCTGTATTCAGGATTTTCGTTGATTTTTTCAGCGTTCTCAGTGTGATATAAATCAAGAGCCCGGCAATACCGGCAATCTGCCATTTGAGGTCGAGGTAAACATGACGGTACTGAACAAAATTATTCAGAGCGTTGAGATAGGCAAATGAGAATATCATTGCAAAAAGTCCGCTATACTCACGTTTCAGCACATTTTTCAGTGAAAACGGCAAGTCCGCTTTTTGATATAATCGGATATCGGGAATGAAAGCGGGTGTTTTTGATGACCAGTCAATAAACGACTGTCCGAATTTTTTGCGGATGAATTGTTCTTCGGCAAACATTATACGTTCGTAATACAGCCAGAAGAATGCCAAAGAAAAAACGATAAGCCACGGAATGGCCGTGTAGAGTATGATTCCAAACCACATAAAGAAATTGCCAAGATAGAGCGGGTGCCTCACAATGGAGTAAATTCCTTTGGTGTTAAGGACTTCGGCAATCTGACCTTCTTTCGTATTACGACCGGAAGTGCCTCCGGGTGTGTAGCCAATGGTGAAGGCGCGTATCAGCAAGCCTTTTATCGAGATAAGCAGACATAAAATATTCCACCACATTACCTGAAAGTGAATGAATTGGTTCTTGTCTATCAGAATAGCGACAGTGGCTGCAACAAATAAAACTGCGGGAATGAAGCTACGATTGCGGAACAGGCGGTTGCCCGATTGCTCAAATTGTTCTGCTAATGCCATAGAATGATTTTAATTGAGGGTGCAAAAGTATAAAATAAGATTGTTAAAATGTGGTAACGTTCGGAAATACTCAAAAATGCCCGATTCTGAATATATGCTCTAAATTTTTTATCAATAAGTTAGGCAGAATAAAAAAGTTTGTATCTTTGCGCTCCCAAAACAGTGTATTATCATTATTTAACAGAAAGAAAAAAGTCATATGATCATTATTCCTGTAAAAGAAGGCGAAAACATCGACAAAGCATTAAAAAAATACAAACGGAAATTTGAGAAAACCGGTGTTGTAAAAGAATTAAGAGAGCGTCAGAAATTCACCAAACCCTCTGATAAGAAAAGGGAAGGTCACCTGAAGGCAATCTATATTCAGCAGATAATTAATAAATTAGAAGATTAATAGTCTCCGATAAGATATATAAATAGTATCGTATCAGGAGTAAGGCTTGCTTTTCGGCAATAAATAGCGTAATTTTACGTTAAATTATTTCGGAAGGGTGGTTTTACTCCTGTTTTTTTGTGCATGAAGGAAAGATTTCTCCAATATATACAGTTCGAAAAAAGATACTCATCTCATACCGTAATTTCTTACCGTAGCGACCTTGAGCAATTCTTTGCCTATACTCTGGCTGAGTTTGAGACCGAAAAGCCCGAAGATATCAGCTTTATGATGGTTCGTTCATGGCTGGCAGTGCTTATGGAGCACAAGCTCAGCAGTAGGAGCGTAAACCGCAAAAAGACCACCTTAAAAACCTTTTTCCGTTTTCTTATCCGTGAAGGCGTGATTACTGAAAACCCGATGAACAAGGTATTATCGCCCAAAACATCGAAGCGCCTCGTCTGCTTTGTGGAGAAAGAAAGCATGGACACCATGCTTACGCCTGTTTCGGGTGAACCCGGTAATGCATTTACCATACTTCGCGACCGCATGGTACTTGAGATGTTTTATGCTACCGGCATGCGTCTTTCGGAACTGGTTAATCTGGCGAATCATGACGTTGACCTCTATAATTCGGTAATCAGGGTAACCGGGAAAAGAAATAAAGTAAGACAAATCCCTTTCGGACCGCATCTGAAGCACCTTATTGACGCTTATACAGCGATGAAAACATCACTTTTTAGTGAAGGTGATGCCATGAACTGGTTCTTTGTGACTGATACGGGAAAGAAAGTATATCATAAATATATTTACCGGCTCGTGCATCATTATCTTGGCACTGTGACCACACTCGATAAAAAAAGTCCTCACGTGCTGCGTCATACATTTGCAACTCATATGCTTAACAGCGGTGCCGATCTGAATGCAGTGAAGGAATTGCTGGGGCATGCCAACCTTTCGGCAACACAAATTTACACACACAATACAGTAGAAAAATTAAAGACAATTTACAAACAAGCCCATCCAAAGGCTTAAAAACAAGGAGGTAATATGAAAGTTAGTATCACTACAGTTCGTTTTAAAGCGGACAAAAAACTCGAAGACTTCATTCAAGACAAAGTAAGTAAGCTAGGCAGCTTCTACGAGGGCTTACTCAGCACAGAAGTGACATTAAAAATAGACAAAAATGAGAAAGAAGGAAATAAGATAGCCGAGATACAAATATTCATGCCCGGCAACAAACTCTTTGCCAAAAAGCAATCAACAAGCTTCGAAGAATCGACAGATACGGCTGTTGATGCCTTAAAAAAGCAACTTACGAAGCACAAAGAAAAAATCAGGGGAATATAGAAACAACGAGGAATGAACACGTTTGGTGTGAATTTTGCGTAATATTCATACACCCTGATAAAAAAAAACAAAAAAACCTTTGTACATTTTAAAAATGTTTATAAATTTGCAGACCTTTTTCGAGAAGGGTCTGCTTTTTTATTAATTTCTAAGTAATTAGTACTCTTAGACCTCAATTTTGCAGATCAAACCAAAGGGGCCTGATGGAATCAGGGGAAAATTATTATGTTCATTGAATAGAATTGAAACCCGTGAATGTAACAACGGGCGTAAATAATAGAATGCCGAAATAGCTCAGTTGGCCAGAGCAGCTGATTTGTAATCAGCGGGTCGTGGGTTCGAATCCCTCTTTCGGCTCTTGTTCTTTGTAAAAATGAAAATGATTGTTGACCGGAATTACTCCGGATCAGCTATCGCAACATATCGGGGGAGATACCAGAGTGGTCAAATGGGGCAGACTGTAAATCTGTTGGCGACGCCTTCGGAGGTTCGAATCCTCCTCTCCCCACTCGATACAGGCGAAAGTAGCTCATTTGGTAGAGCGAAAGCCTTCCAAGCTTTAGGTGGCGGGTTCGAATCCCGTCTTTCGCTCCAGTACGCCGATGTAGCTCAATTGGTAGAGTGCGTCCTTGGTAAGGACGAGGTAACGAGTTCAAATCTCGTCATCGGCTCTGTAGAACATAAAGAAGTTAATAATAAATTGTATTCACTTAACAAACCTTAAATTAAAATGGCAAAAGAAAAATTCGATCGTTCCAAACCGCACGTAAATATTGGAACTATTGGTCACATTGACCACGGTAAGACAACCCTGACTGCAGCTATCACACTTACCCTTATGGATAAAGGTCTCTGCGAATTCAGGTCATTCGATTCAATTGACAACGCTCCCGAAGAAAAAGAAAGAGGTATTACAATCAATACAGCTCACGTAGAGTATGCTACTGAAAAAAGGCATTATGCTCACGTTGACTGCCCAGGCCACGCTGACTACATTAAGAACATGGTTACAGGTGCTGCCCAGATGGACGGTGCTATCCTTGTTGTTGCTGCTACGGATGGTCCTATGCCCCAAACCAATGAGCATATCCTTCTTGCACGTCAGGTAGGTGTTCCCAAAATGGTTGTTTTCATGAACAAAGTTGACCTTGTTGATGACGAAGAATTGCTGGACATCGTTGAAATGGAAATTCGCGAGCGTCTTACATTCTACGGCTTTGACGGTGACAATACACCTATTATCCGTGGTTCTGCACTTGGTGGTCTGAACAAAGAGCCCCAGTGGATTGAAAAAATCATGGAACTTATGGATGCCGTTGATTCCTATATTCCTCTGCCTCCGAGGGAAGTTGACAAACCCTTCCTGATGCCTATCGAAGACGTATTCTCGATTACAGGTCGTGGAACCGTTGCTACCGGCAGAATTGAAGCAGGTGTTATCAATACCAGCGACCCTGTTGAAATCATCGGTCTTGGTGCTGAAAAAATGAAATCAGTTGTAACCGGTGTTGAAATGTTCCGTAAAATCCTCGACAGAGGAGAAGCCGGTGACAACGCAGGTCTGCTTCTTCGTGGTATTGACAAAGACGCTATCCGCAGGGGTATGGTTATTGCAAAACCCGGTTCGATTCATCCTCACAAAGAATTTAAAGCTGAAGTTTACATTCTGAAAAAAGAAGAAGGTGGACGTCACACCCCGTTTCATAACAAATACCGTCCTCAGTTCTACTTCCGTACAACTGACGTAACCGGCGAAGTAAATCTTCCCGAAGGTGTTGAAATGGTAATGCCAGGCGATAACCTGACAATTACTGTCAGCCTGATCGTTGAGATCGCGATGGCCAAGAACCTCAGGTTTGCAATTCGCGAAGGCGGACGGACCGTAGGTGCTGGTCAGGTAACCGAGATTCTTGACGTATAGTTGAACACAATGTATCAGTGGCACTCTGTAATTGCGGGGTGCCATTGATTGCATAATAAAAATAAAGGTTGTTAGTGAATGAAACGGGTGTAGCTCAATTGGTAGAGTAGTGGTCTCCAAAACCATTGGTTGGGAGTTCGAGTCTCTCCACCCGTGCAAAATACAAAACCTATGTCAAAGGTTGCAAATTATATTAAAGATAGTTACGACGAGTTAATGCACAAAGTCTCCTGGCCAACCTGGAGCGAACTGCAAAACAGTGCTATTGTCGTGTCTGTTGCTTCCCTGATAATTGCCGTAATGGTTTATTTGATGGACGTGACGTTTAGTACTGTTCTCACACAGTTTTATAAACTGTTCTGAGTTAACTGTAAATCAGTTTTACTGATAGTCTGTTTGGTTAATTTAACTGATTTACCTTACACCTGGTGGAATTATGAGCGAGCAAGTAAAAAAATGGTATGTTGTCAGAGCCATCAGCGGCAAAGAAAAGAAGGTGAAAGAGCTGATTGAAAGCGAAATAAACCGGCTGAATCTTCAGTCGTTCGTTTCGCAGGTTTTGATACCAACTGAAAAGGTTTACCAGGTCAGAAAGGGCAAAAAGATAAGTAAGGAAAGAAACTACTTTCCCGGTTACGTACTTATCGAAGCTGTTTTGGCCGGCGAGGTTACTCATACGTTAAAGAATGTACCCGGAGTGCTGGGATTCCTCGGATCAAAAGGAGAAGCGATTCCGCTTCGCCAGGCTGAGGTGAACAGAATTCTTGGTAAAGTTGACGAATTGTCAGAAAAAGGCGAAGAAATCAGCGAACCTTTTATCATCGGTGAGGCAGTTAGAGTAATTGACGGCCCGTTTAACAGTTTCAGCGGAATTATCGAAGAGGTGAACGAAGAGAAAAAGAAGTTGAAAGTTATGGTGAAGATCTTCGGTCGAAAAACCCCGCTTGAACTGAGCTTCATGCAGGTCGAAAAAGAATAGACAGAAGTAAAACAAACAATTAGTGTTTACTGCTTAAACAAATTAAAAAATGGCTAAAGAAGTTGGTGGTTTAATAAAATTGCAAATCAAAGGAGGAGCCGCGAATCCATCACCTCCCGTTGGTCCCGCTTTGGGTGCCAAAGGTGTGAATATCATGGAGTTCTGCAAGCAATTCAACGCTCGTACGCAGGACAAGGCCGGCAAGCTTATCCCCGTGATTATTACTGTTTATAAGGATAAATCATTTGATTTTATCGTTAAAACTCCTCCAGTTGCAGTTCAGTTACTCGAAGTTGTCAAGAAACCCAAAGGCTCACCGGAGCCTAACCGAAATAAAATCGGGTCGGTTTCATGGGAACAGGTACAGGCCATTGCCGAAGCAAAAATGGTGGACATGAATTCGTTCACTCTTGAGTCGGCCATGGAAATGGTAGCCGGTACTGCACGCAGCATGGGGATTACCGTAACAGGTAAAGGCCCGGCCGCTAATTAATAATTTTAACTATTTCAAGCGATGGCTAATATATCTAAGAAAAGAAAAGAGTCACTGAAAAAAGTCGAAAAGGAAAAGGCTTATTCGCTGGATGAAGCTTCAAAACTGGTAAAGGAAATCACCACCACCACGTTTGACTCTTCCGTTGATTTGGATGTTCGTTTGGGCATTGACCCAAGGAAATCGGATCAAATGGTAAGAGGTATCGTTACTCTTCCGCACGGAACAGGCAAGACCATTAGAGTACTTGTTCTCTGTACACCGGAAAAGGAAGAAGAAGCGAAAAACGCAGGTGCTGATTTTTATGGCCTTGATGATTACATTGCCAAAATAAAAGAAGGCTGGACAGATGTAGATGTCATCATAACCATGCCGAACGTGATGCCGAAAGTAGGTGCATTAGGTAGGATACTCGGACCACGCGGTCTGATGCCCAACCCAAAAACCGGAACGGTTACCATGGAAGTAGGCAAGGCTGTTAAAGAAGTAAAAGCCGGAAAGATCGACTTTAAAGTTGATAAATATGGCATCATCCACGCTTCGGTAGGTAAAGCATCCTTTGATGCTGATAAGCTCGCTGAAAATTCACGCGAACTTATGCAAACTATCCTTAAACTGAAACCCGCATCGGCCAAGGGAACATACGTGAGGAGTATCTTCATGTCAAGTACCATGAGTCTGGGCATTCAGATCGACCCGAAATCGATGGCGTAATGTTTTTCAGTCACAGGTAAATTTTGAACCTTATTTTTTATGAAAAAAGAAGAAAAGAATCAGGTAATTGAAGAGTTGGCGGAAGTACTTAAAGCCAATAAAAACCTCTATATTACTGATATATCCGAATTGAACGTTGAGAAGACCAACGAACTCAGGAGACTTTGTTTTAAACGTGATGTACAGCTCAGGGTTGTTAAAAACACCCTTCTGCGCAAAGCTATGGAACATACGGAAAAGCCGTACGAGCCTCTGTTCGATATTCTGAATGGCCCTACAGCAATCATGCTTTGCGAATCGCCGAATGAACCTGCAAAACTTATTAAAGATTTCAGGAAAAAAGGTGTTACAAAGCCGGTTCTTAAAGGTGCCCTGATTGACGAGTCAATCTTTATTGGTCACGACCAGTTAGATGCACTTATCAGTCTGAAAACCAAAAACGAACTTCTCGGAGAAATTATCGGTCTGCTGCAATCACCCCTTAACAATGTTATGGGTGCATTACAGTCAGGAGGTCATACCATTTCAGGACTTGTTAAGACCCTGTCTGAACGTCCGGAATAATCAAATCATTTTAATAAACAGAAATCTTTTTATCAATCAATTAAAACATAACGAAAATGGCAGACATTAAAACTTTAGCAGAACAGTTGGTGAATTTAACTGTTAAAGAAGTCAACGAATTGGCAAAAGTGTTGAAAGACGAGTATGGAATCGAGCCCGCTGCAGCTGCTGTAGCAATTGCTGCTCCCGCTGCTGGTGCTGATGGCCCCGTTGTTGAAGAGCAATCAAAATTCGACGTAATACTGAAAAACGCTGGTCAGGCTAAATTGGCCGTTGTGAAACTGGTTAAAGAACTCACAAGCTTAGGTTTGAAAGAAGCAAAAGAACTGGTTGATGCAGCTCCCAAAGCTATCAAAGAAGGCGTTGCCAAAGATGAAGCAAATGCATTGAAATCACAATTAGAGGAGGCCGGTGCAGAGGTTGAGATTAAGTAAGAAAGTTTGGAAATACAATAACCGGGCATAGACTTCAGGCGCGAGCCTGAAGTCTTATTCCCGTTTATATTCATAGTTCTTTTCATTTTTTTATTTTTTTCTGTAACCAAAAAACCTTACGACCTTGGCTTCAATTAAGACCGACAGAATAAGTTTTGCATCCACCCACATACAGGTAGAGTGTCCCGATTTTCTAGATATCCAGCTGAAATCCTTCCAGGATTTTTTTCAATTGGAAACCACTCCCGAAAATCGCGCAAGCGAAGGATTGTTCAAAGTATTCGCAGAAAACTTTCCCATTTCGGATGCACGAAATAATTTCGTTCTCGAGTTCATTGATTATTTCATTGATCCTCCGCGCTACAACATTGACGAATGCCTTGAAAGAGGGCTCACGTACAATGTTCCGCTGAAAGCGAAACTCAAACTTTATTGTACTGACCCCGACCACGAAGATTTCGAAACCATTATCCAGGATGTATATCTGGGTATGATACCGTATATGACTCCCAAAGGTACCTTTGTGATCAACGGTGCCGAAAGAGTTGTGGTAAGCCAGTTGCACCGCTCACCCGGTGTATTTTTCGGGCAGAGCCGCCATGCCAACGGGCAGGTACTCTTCTCAGCCCGTATTATCCCCTTCAAAGGATCGTGGATCGAATTTGCGACCGACATCAATAATGTGATGTACGCTTACATCGACCGCAAAAAGAAATTACCTGTCACAACACTCCTTCGTGCCATTGGTTACGAGAGTGATAAAGACATCCTTGAAATATTCAACCTTGCTGATGAAATTAAGGTGAATAAAGCTGCCCTGAAAAAACTCGTGGGCCGCAAACTAGCTGCAAGGGTTGTACGTGCATGGATTGAAGATTTTGTTGATGAAGATACCGGTGAAGTTGTTTCCATTGAACGTACCGAAGTGCTTATTGATCGCGAAACCGAGATTGAGAACAGCCACATTGATACAATCATTGACTCAGGTGTAAAGACGATACTTGTGCATAACGAAAGCGTGAACGCCAACGATTATGCCATCATCTTCAATACACTTCAGAAAGATGCTGCCAACTCGGAAAAGGAAGCCGTTGAATTTATTTATCGTCTGCTGCGTAACGCCGAGCCTCCCGATGAAGAAACCGCTCGCGGTATCATCGAGAAACTGTTCTTCTCGGATAAACGTTATGACCTTGGTGATGTTGGTCGTTACAGAATCAACAAGAAACTGAACTTTGACACCAGTATGGACGTCAGAGTACTTACCAAAGAAGACATCATCCATATTATAAAATATCTGGTTGAACTTCAGAATTCAAAAGCTGAAGTTGATGATATCGACCATTTGAGCAACCGTCGTGTACGTACTGTTGGCGAACAACTGTACGCACAGTTTGGTGTTGGTCTGGCCCGTATGGCCCGTACCATCCGCGAACGTATGAATGTCCGCGATAACGAAGTTTTTGCTCCTGCCGATCTTATCAACGCTAAAACATTATCATCTGTTATCAATACATTTTTTGGCACCAACCAGTTATCACAGTTCATGGATCAAACAAATCCATTATCTGAGATTACTCACAAACGCAGGGTTTCTGCACTCGGACCCGGTGGTCTGTCGCGCGAGAGAGCCGGTTTTGAAGTACGTGACGTTCACTTTACCCATTATGGCCGTCTGTGTACCATCGAAACTCCTGAAGGACCGAATATCGGTCTTATATCTTCACTCTGCGTATACGCGAAAATCAATAAGCTCGGATTCATTGAAACGCCTTACCTGAAAATGGAAAAAGGCAAAGTGAAACTGAACGATGCTCCTGTTTACCTTACTGCGGAAGAAGAAGAAGATAAAATTATTGCACAGGCAAGTACTGAAATTGCCAAAGATGGAACCATCCTCGAGGCGAAAATGAAAGCCAGGTACCTTGCCGATTATCCTATTATTGAACCCGAAAAGGTCGACTTAATAGATATTGCACCGAACCAGATTGCATCAATTGCTGCATCACTTATTCCATTTTTGGAGCATGATGACGCTAACCGTGCACTCATGGGATCGAACATGATGAGGCAGGCCGTCCCCTTGATGAACCCCGAAGTTCCCATTGTACAAACAGGTCTTGAAGCCAAAGTTGCAAGGGATTCACGCGTGCTTATCAATGCCGAAGGCAATGGCGTAGTAAAATATGTAGATGCCCGTCAGATAATTATTGAATACGAACGCACCGATACTGACCGTATTGTCAGTTTCGAGCCCGATGTTCGTACGTACGCTTTATCAAAATTTATACGTACAAACCAGAATACCTGCATCAATCTGAAACCCATCGTGCGCAAGGGACAGAAAGTGAAGAAAGGTGATGTTCTTTCAGAAGGTTATGCAACCAGAAACGGCGAGCTTGCTCTTGGTATAAACCTTACCGTGGCTTTCATGCCCTGGAAAGGATACAACTTTGAGGATGCTATCGTAATTTCGGAGCGTGTTGCACGCGACGACGTTTTTACTTCACTCCATATTGAAGAATTCATTCTTGAAGTCAGGGAAACCAAACGCGGAATGGAAGAGCTTACCAATGATATTCCCAATGTTAGCGCCGAAGCCACCAAAGACCTCGACGAAAACGGTGTTATCAGGGTAGGTGCTGAAGTGAACGAAGGCGATATCCTTATCGGGAAGATTACACCGAAAGGTGAAACCGATCCTACTCCGGAAGAAAAACTGCTGCGTGCCATTTTCGGCGACAAAGCCGGTGATGTAAAAGATGCATCTTTGAAAGCACCTCCTTCCATGAAAGGCGTGGTTGTAAGTACCAAACTTTTCTCAAGAGTAATCAGGGATAAAAAATCCAAAACCAAGGAAAAAGATAACCTGAAAACGATTGAGGACGAATATCAGAAAAATATTTCCGACCTGAAAATTAAACTGGTCGAGAAACTGATGTCGCTGGTTGACGGTAAAACATCACAGGGCGTATACAACAACCTGAAAGAAGAAGTGATTTCCAAAAAAGCAAAATTCACTTCAAAACTTTTACTGGGTCTTGATTATACAAGTGTCAATCCTAACAAGTGGACTACAGATAAAGATAAGAACGAACTTATCAAAATGCTGCTCCATAACTATAATATCAAATTCCGCGAACATCTGGGAATCTACAACAGGAATCGTTTTATCGAAACTGTGGGTGATGACCTGCCTTCGGGTATTGTGAAACTGGCCAAAGTATATGTTGCCAAAAAGCGTAAGCTCAAAGTTGGTGATAAAATGGCCGGTCGTCACGGTAACAAAGGTATTGTTGCCCGTATTGTAAGGGAAGAAGACATGCCTTTCCTCGAAGACGGAACTCCGGTTGACATCGTACTGAATCCTCTGGGCGTACCTTCACGTATGAACCTCGGACAGATTTACGAAACGGTTCTTGGCTGGGCAGGCAAAAAACTTGGAATGACATTCGTGTCGCCTATCTTCGACGGCGCAACTATCGAAGAAATCAACTCTTACTTAGTACAGGCAGGGCTTCCGGAGAACGGACGCGTTTACCTGTATGATGGTGGTACCGGCACACGTTTTGACCAGCCCGCAACTGTTGGTGTGATTTATATGCTGAAACTGCATCACCTTGTTGATGACAAGATGCATGCCCGTTCCATTGGACCGTACTCGCTCATTACGCAGCAGCCTTTGGGTGGTAAAGCTCAGTTCGGCGGACAGCGTTTCGGTGAAATGGAGGTCTGGGCACTTGAAGCATTTGGTGCTGCCAACATTTTGCAGGAAATCCTTACCGTAAAATCTGACGATGTTACAGGCAGGGCAAAAGCTTATGAATCGCTGGTTAAAGGCGAGAATATGCCAACACCGGGTATCCCCGAATCGTTCAATGTACTTGTACATGAACTCAAGGGACTTGGTCTGAATGTTACATTCGAAGAATAGTTTTGAGAATTAATGGGAGACCGGCAGCAGTTTATTGCTGCCGGTACTCTTCAAAAAAATAATTCAGCATAATCAATAAACATTATGGCTTTCAGAAAAGACACCACAACAAAAGGTAATTTTTCTAAGATAACAATAAGCCTTGCTTCACCCGAAGTAATTCTCGAGCGTTCGAGCGGTGAAGTACTGAAACCCGAGACCATCAACTACAGAACATATAAACCCGAAAGGGACGGTTTGTTCTGCGAACGTATTTTTGGTCCTGTTAAGGACTGGGAATGCCATTGCGGGAAGTACAAAAGGATACGTTATAAAGGCATCGTATGCGATCGCTGCGGTGTTGAAGTTACCGAAAAGAAAGTTAGACGCGAGCGTATGGGGCACATTCAGCTTACCATACCCGTTGCACATATATGGTTTTTCAGGTCACTGCCCAATAAAATAGGCGCACTGATCGGTCTTCAGACAAAGAAACTTGAAACCATCATTTATTACGAGCGTTACGTTGTTATCAATCCGGGCGTTAAAGAAGCTGATGGCGTTAAATACCTCGATTTCCTGACTGAAGAAGAATATTTTGAGATTCTGGAAAATCTGCCAAAAGATAACCAGTATCTTGACGATACCGACCCCAATAAGTTTATTGCAAAAATGGGTGCCGACGCCGTGTATGATTTGCTTTCAAGACTCAATCTTGACGAACTTTCATATACGCTTCGCGACAAAGCAAGTAAAGAAACTTCGCAACAGCGTAAAGCCGAAGCGTTGAAAAGATTACAGGTTGTTGAAGCTTTCCGCGACGCAAATCAGCGCATCGATAACAAACCCGAATGGATGATAGTGAAAGTAGTTCCGGTTATACCGCCCGAACTGCGTCCGCTCGTTCCTCTCGATGGTGGCCGTTTTGCAACATCCGACTTGAACGACCTGTATCGCCGCGTTATTATCCGCAACAACAGGCTCAAAAGGCTTATTGAAATCAAAGCTCCGGACGTTATTCTGCGAAACGAAAAACGTATGCTTCAGGAAGCCGTTGACTCACTCTTTGATAATTCAAGGAAAGTGAATGCGGTAAAAACTGAATCAAACCGTCCGTTGAAATCACTCAGCGACAGTCTGAAAGGCAAACAAGGACGTTTCCGTCAGAATTTGCTCGGTAAACGTGTTGACTACTCAGGCCGTTCGGTTATTGTGGTTGGTCCTGAACTGAAATTGAATGAATGCGGTTTGCCGAAAGAAATGGCATCAGAGCTTTTCAAACCGTTCATCATACGTAAAATGCTTGAGCGCGGTATCGTGAAAACGGTAAAATCAGCCAAGAAAATTGTTGACCGCAAGGATCCCGTTGTTTGGGATATTCTTGAAAACGTACTCAAAGGGCACCCGGTCATGCTTAACCGCGCCCCGACACTTCACCGCCTGGGTATTCAGGCTTTTCAGCCTAAACTCATCGAAGGAAAAGCGATTCAGTTGCATCCGCTCGTATGTACGGCTTTCAATGCCGACTTTGACGGTGACCAGATGGCTGTTCACGTACCCCTTGGCAATGCTGCCATTCTTGAAGCTCAGATTCTGATGCTTGCATCACACAATATCCTGAATCCTGCAAACGGTGCGCCTATTACGGTTCCGTCGCAGGACATGGTACTTGGTCTGTATTATATGACCAAAGGCCGCAGGGGAATTCCCGAACATACCATCAGGGGCGAAGGCTATAAATTCTATGGTCCTTCAGAAGTTATTATTGCTTACAACGAAGGCAAACTGGACCTGCATGCTTACATTTATGTTCATGCTGAAGTTCGTGAGAATGGTGAATATTCTGATAAACTGATTGAAACCACCGTTGGTCGCGTACTGTTCAATCAGGTTGTACCGCGTCAATATGGCTATCTGAATCAGCTGCTGACTAAAAAAGCCCTTCGCGACATTATCGGTGATATTTTGAAACTTACCGGAACCGCCCGTACAGCACAGTTCCTTGATGATATCAAAGAACTTGGATTTGTTATGGCATTCCGCGGCGGCCTCTCATTTAACCTCGGCGACCTTATTGTTTCTCCGCTCAAGGCTGAACTCATTAAGAAAGCCAACGAAGAAGTGGATGAGATTATGGGTAACTATAATATGGGCTTTATCACCAATAACGAACGTTACAATCAGATTATCGACGTTTGGACACATACAAACTCAAGGCTTACACAGGCCGTTATGAAACAGCTGGCTGATGACCGTCAGGGATTCAATCCTGTATTCATGATGCTTGATTCAGGCGCCCGTGGTTCTAAAGAGCAGATTCGTCAGCTCTGCGGGATGAGGGGTCTGATGGCAAAACCACAGAAATCAGGTGCCACCGGTGGTGAGATTATTGAAAACCCAATTCTTTCTAACTTCCGCGAAGGACTTTCGGTACTTGAGTACTTTATCTCTACGCACGGTGCTCGTAAGGGTTTGGCCGATACCGCTCTTAAAACAGCTGATGCCGGTTATCTTACACGTCGTCTGGTTGATGTTACCCAGGATGTGATTATCTCTGAACCCGACTGCGGAACTCTTAGAGGACTCACTGTTACAGCCCTTAAAAAGAACGAAGAAGAAGTGGAAACACTGTATGACCGTTTACTCGGCAGGGTCACGTTGCACGATGTTTATCATCCGCAAAGCGGCGAATTGATTATTGCTGCAGGCGAAGAACTGAAAGAAGAATCATGCCGCGTTATCGAAGATTCGCCGATTGAATCAGTTGAAATAAGGTCGGTACTAACCTGCGAATCCAAACACGGCGTTTGTGCTAAATGCTATGGACGTAGTTTGGCCAGTGGCCGTATGGTTGAGAAAGGTGAGGCTGTTGGTGTTATTGCAGCACAGTCAATCGGCGAGCCCGGTACACAGCTTACTCTTCGTACATTCCACGTTGGTGGTGTTGCCGGTGTTAATATCGGCTCAGCCTCCAAAATTGAAGCTAAATATGCCGGTATTCTTGAAATCGATGAACTCCGTTCTGTAGATTACGAAAACGAAGAAGGCAAAAAATATCAGGTTATCATTGGCCGTTCGGCTGAAATGAAAATTATTGACAAGAACACAAAAATTGTTCTTACATCACATAATCTGCCTTATGGCGCCAACTTCTATTACAAGAATGGCGACGAACTTAAGAAAGACAGTTTGATTTGCGACTGGGATCCGTACAATGCGGTGATTCTTTCTGAAATTCAGGGAAAAGTTGTTTTTGAAGATATTGTTGAAGGCGTGACTTTCCGTGAAGAATCAGATGAGCAAACCGGTTATCACGACAAGGTTATTATTGAAACCCGTCATAAAGCAAAGAATCCTTCCATCAAGATTGTGAATGAGAAAACCAAGGAAATCGTTAAATCATATGATATCCCGGTTGGAGCTCACATCGTTGTTGAAGAAGGTATGAAAATCAAAGCAGGCGACGTGCTGTGTAAGATTCCGAGAGCTGTAGGTAAAGCCGGTGACATCACCGGAGGTTTGCCGAGGGTGACCGAACTTTTCGAAGCACGTAATCCTTCTGATCCCGCTGTTGTTTCTGAAATTGATGGTGTGGTTTCGTTTGGTAAAAAACTCAAACGCGGTAACAGGGAAATCATTATTACTTCCAAAACCGGCGAAGAGAAACATTACCTGATATCTACCACCAAACAGATTCTTGCACAGGAAAATGACTATATCAAGGCAGGTACGGCACTTTCAGATGGTGCTACCACACCGGCCGATATTCTCGCTATTAAAGGACCCACACAGGTTCAGGAATATATTGTGAACGAAATTCAGGAAGTGTACCGCTTACAGGGTGTGAAAATTAATGATAAACACTTTGAAGTAGTGGTTCGCCAAATGATGCGTAAAGTGGAAGTGGAAGACCAGGGCGATACACGTTTCCTTGAAGGTGAAGTGGTGAATAAACTTGACTTCCAGGAAGAAAACGACTGGATTTATGGGAAAAAAGTAGTCGTTGACCCGGGTGATGCAACACATTACCGTCCGGGACAGATTATTGCTGCCCGTAAACTCAGGGATGAAAACTCCGTACTGAAACGCCGCGATAAAACACCGATTGAATCACGTGACGCAAAACCCGCTACCGGTCGCCAGATACTTCAGGGTATCACCAGAGCTTCTCTGCAGACCAGAAGCTGGTTATCAGCGGCATCGTTCCAGGAAACTACCAAGGTTCTTACCGACGCTTCTGTTGCAGCAAAATCTGACAGCTTACTCGGACTGAAGGAAAATGTACTCGTAGGACATCTTATTCCTGCCGGTACCGGACTCCGGGATTACGACAAGATTATTGTTGGAAGTAAGGAAGAATTCGAAAAGCTGGTTGCCTCCAAAGAGAGGGAAGATATACACATCGACGCCGGCTGATGCAAATAGTTAAAGGCTCTGCACCTGCAGAGCCTTTTTTTTAATAAAATAAAATTTAAAAGGCATGACAGATAATAAAAACGAACACCAAATCAACATCGAACTTAGTGAAGAAATGGCCGAAGGCACCTATTCAAACCTCGCCATCATTACTCATTCGCATTCGGAATTCATCATAGACTTTGTGAAAATAATGCCGGGCAGCCCTAAAGCCAAAGTAAAATCACGCATTATTCTTACACCTCAGCACGCAAAAAGGCTGTTGAACGCTCTGGGCGAGAATATCGCAAAGTTTGAACAGAATTTCGGACCCATCAAGGAATCCAACCCTATGGATCTTACGCCTTTTAATTTTGGCGGACCTACGGCTCAGGCATAAAGTCATCATTGTTGGACGACAGGGCGCTCATAAACGGTATTATAGCGGGAGATGAAGCATCTTTTCGCCTTCTGGTAGACCAATACCGTGATAAGGTGTATTCCACATGCTATGGCTTTGTATTGAACCGTGAAGATGCCCGCGACCTTGCTCAGGAAGTTTTTATAGAAGTGCATGCCTCCGCTGCACGATTTCGCCATGAATCAAAGCTTGCAACCTGGCTTTATCGCATTGCAGTAAATAAATCATTGAATTTTATAAAGAAGAAAAAAAAATCTTCATTCATTCAGTCATTTGATAATAAACCGCTCGAACGATTAGAATCTGTTATAACCGCAGCTTCGGAGCCGGAAATATCGGAAGTTGACTCAAACGAAATGTCTCTGATACTCGAAAAGGCCATTGATTCATTACCCGAAAACCAACGAATTGCATTTACACTCAATAAGTATGATGAGCTGTCTTACCGCGATATCGCTGAAATTATGGACGTATCGGTAAGCTCGGTGGAATCATTGATACACCGCGCAAAGCTGAAGTTGCAGAAAAAATTGGCTGATTATTTTGAAAAAAAATGAGCGCAGTGCGCAAGTTTTTTGATTTTTTGTTGTCTAACCAACATCTCATACCACCATGGACTGCAAAACTGTAAAACAAAACATGATTTTTATTGCCGACGGCAGCCTTCCCGGAAAGGAATTGCAGCAGGTAAAAGCTCATATTGATTCATGCGGAGCATGCCGTCAACTGTACAATACAGTTTCATCTGCATTAGCAGTGCAGACCACAAAGCGCAGCATGCCCGATTCGGATACTTTTTACGAAAATATTTTGGAGAAAATAGAAGTACGCGCCTCCGTATCCGGTCGGAAAGAAAACTACAGAATTGCAATAAAATACATTCAGCCCTTGCTTGCAGCGGCATCCATAACAATCGCCATATTTCTGGGGGTGCATTTATTGAATAATATAAAAGAATCGGAAGCATCAAAATCAGTGGTTGATATGCGTACTTCAACTATTAATGAGCTGGCTTCGCAGTATCAAGTGAAAGACAACGGTACCGATGAAGTGGACACTTATTACTTAAACAAATAACCTGTAATCATGAATTATTTCAGCAGAAAAAACATTATCGGGTGGATTGTTGGAATCCTTATAATTGTAAATATCGGCGCCATCAGTGTTTTTGCGTACCATATTTATTTCAAAAAAGATTTTTCGGAGCACAGGCCGCAACAACCGGGCCCCGACAGCTTTATGGTGCATGAACTCGGTTTTGACAAAATGCAGTCAGAGCAATTTGCAGTTTTAAAAAAAGCACACATGGACAAGGTTCACGCTTTTGTTGCACAGATTAAACAAGAGAAAAAACTGCTTGCTGACGGCGTAATCTCTGAAACAGTTGACACCCTGAAACTCGACACTATTGCCGACAAAATCGGTGTTTTGTACGCTTCTATAAGAAAAGCGAATACCAGACATTATCTTGAACTTAAAAAAATATGTACACCCGAACAGCAAAAAAAACTTGCAGAAATATTTGGCAATATTTTCTGCTGTGATGATAAAATGGATTGTCGAGATAAAGGAAAAGGACAACATCATTGTCGTATGGAAAATGAACCGGAAGGTTGCAAGAGCAAAGAAAAAAGCACATACTAGTTCTGATTAATCAGATGCCTGCTAATATTTGAGCAGCATTTCAAAACTATTACCAAATAACAATTACAAAAACTTAAACCAAATTCAATGAAAACGACTCTTTTAAAGAAAGGCATGGCCTTAATGTTTGTACTGATGCTTACAACGGCTTTCAGTGTTAATAATACGTATGCTCAGCATTGCAAAAAAGGTGGAGATGGCGCCGGTTGCAAAGGCGGTGATGGACAGCGCTGCGGCATGGATAAATTCGATTTTATCCCCGACCTCACCAAAGATCAGTTAGATGGAATATACAAGCTGCATCTTAACCTTATGAAAGATTGCAATGCACTGAATAATCAGATAAACGAAAAGAAAGCGCATCTTGTAACCGTTACAACGGGCGATAAGGCTGATGTGAATGAAGCAGGTAAAACCATTGATGAACTGTTCCTTCTGAAAGCTGATATGGCAAAGAAGAAAGTTGCTTTTGAAATGGGTGTAAGAGCACTGCTTACTGATGAACAGAAAGTGTATTATGATATGCACGCATCAAAATGCTGTCAGGAAGAACGCAAAGAGGAAAAAGTAATCATTATTAAAGATGATGAGGACGGTGGCCAGAAATGCGGACAGGGCGAAGGCAAAGGCTGTAAAGGTGACGGCAAAGGATGCAAGGATGGCGAAAAATGCGGCAAAGGTCAGGGTGGTGGAAAATGTGGAACGGGAACCGGCGACGGATGCAAAGGTGGAAATAAAGACATGGATAAAAAATGCTGTCACCATCAGGAACAAACAGAAGAACCTAAAAAATAATCCGATAACTTGTCGCGCAAAACTGCAAGAATACCGCTTCATTGCCGGTATTCATGCAGCGACGTGTGATTATTGCCGTTGCATCACCGTTAATTGATTCTATAAACCAGGGAAACAGGTCTCATGATTAAAAAAATAGCAATTGTATTGATATTGCTGGGTAATGGAATATTATTCGGGCAACAGACACAGGGAAAAGGCGGGCAGCAGGGCGGTGTACCCAAAGGCGTTGTTTTCGGGACGGTGACAGATAAACAGTCCGGGAAACCCATTGAATATGCGAATATTGTTCTTTACAGAACAAAAGATTCTGCGATGATTACCGGTGCTGTTTCTGATAATAAAGGAAAGTTTAGAATTGAAAAAGTCCCGTTTGGGAACATCTTTGCCAAAGTAAATTTTATCGGTTTTAAAATTCAGACTATCCGTGGTATCCGTATCAAACCTGATACACTTGAACGCGATTTGGGCGTTATACATCTTGAACCAACCGTTGCAAATCTCTCGGAAGTTGCTATTAATGGCGAAAAGCAGCAAATGGAATATAACCTCGATAAAAAGGTTATTAATGTTGATAAGGACATGGTTTCGGCCGGAGGTACCGCAATTGATATCATGCAAAAAATACCTTCTGTTTCTGTTGATGTGGAGGGAACGGTGAGTTTGCGCGGATCATCAAACGTTACGATTCTTGTTGACGGCCGGCCATCCACATTTACCGATTTGGATCAGATTCCCGCAGGTATGATAGACAAAGTGGAGATTGTTACCAATCCTTCGGCACGTTACGACCCCGATGGCATGTCGGGCATTATTAATATTGTGATGAAGAAGCCGAAAGAAGCCGGATACAACGGTATGGTTTCTCTTAATGCCGGCACCGGTGATAAATATACAGGATCGGTAAACCTGAATTTCAGACAGAAGAAAGTGAATATTTTCGCCAATTATGATTTCAGATATTTCTCTATGAAAGGTTATACTGACCAAAACCGTGAAAGTACCTACAACGATACATCCTCTTTTCTTGACCAACACCAGAACTCAGGAAGGCTTGGGCAATTCAATAATTTTAAAGCCGGCGCCGATTTTTTTATTAATGATAAAAATACGCTGACGATTACCGGAGAATATGGAATCAGAAAATTCACCACAAATGAAACAACGCATTATGCTGCGCTGAATTATCTGGATTTCCCGACCAGTTATTATGTAAGACAAACACATGGAACCAATAGTGGTGGAGGGCCGGAAGGAGAAATCAATTATAAGAAAACGTTCAAAAAAAAGAATCAGGAATTCACATCAAACATTTCCTTTGAGCAGAATCCCGGTGACAATACCAGCCTGATGGCCTATGAGCCGTACCACCTTGACTATACTCCAATAAGTGTTGAACCCGATTTGCAAAATTCTATTACAAAATCACTGAATACTTCTATCATCGGACAGGCCGATTATTTTATGCCACTCTGGGCCGGTGGTCGTATGGAAACCGGATATAAATACAGCTATAAAAATTCTGACCTTGATTATCTTCAGGAGAACAAAGCCGGTGGAGCACCCGACTGGATTAAGGATACCAATACGAGTAATAATTTTGTGTATAATGAGCAAATACATGCCGCCTACCTGATTTATTCCAACAGCATTGCAAACTTCAAATATCAAGCAGGTGTGAGGGCTGAATATGCTACAACTATTTCGAATCAGAAAACATCAGGGCAGAAATTTACGAATAGCTATTTTAACTTTTTTCCAACCATTCATCTTAAATATGAATTTACGGAAGAGAATGCCTTACAACTCAGTTACAGCCGTAGGGTAAATAGACCGTCCTGGCGTTCGCTCAACCCCTTCATAAATAACTCTGACCCTTTGAATATTTCGGCAGGAAACCCTTACCTGAAGCCCGAATATATTAACTCTTTTGAACTGGCACATCTTATCAGTATCAAGAAAACTTCGTTAAGTACAACCGTTTTTTATCGTCAGATTGACCATATCATTTCACGTATCATGACACTGGAACCGGGTGGCGTTACATATTCTACGTATCAGAACCTGAATAAAGGACAGTCGTACGGACTTGAATTAATCGTGAGCCAGCAGGTGGGCAAATGGTGGAAAATCAATGCGAATGCCAGTGTTTTCGGACAAAAATTCAGCGGAACGCAACTTACCAATGCCTTTAAAGACGCGACTTACAGTTGGACTGCAAAGATTAATTCAAGCATGGCGCTCAAAGTGTTCGACCTTCAGGTGAGCTTCAATTATAATTCGGCTGTTACTACTGTTACCGGGCAGGGTGGTCGGTTTATGCCGGCCGGTACTCAGGGAAAGCAAGCTGAACTCTACTTTATGGATATCGGTGTGAAAAAAGATTTGTGGAAAAACAGGATAACAGTGAGTGCGCGCGTGAGCGACGTTTTAAAATCACAGAAGTATTCTGTTGTTACAACGGGCGATAATTTCAACCAGTCAATGGTAAGCGGTCGCGACAGCAGAGTGCTGTTTCTGGGGGTTACTTACAAAATTAATGGCGGAATCAAACAGAAACGTCAGCCCGACGATAACGGAGATAATTCAGACTATTAGTCATTAAACTGGAGTCTGATAATTATTCAAACACCAACGGCATTCCCTTCACGCTTTCATCAAATCGCCCGTCGTTGTAGGCAAGGCGGCCGTTCACGAAGGTGTGTGTAATAAAATTGTGAAAAATCTGCCCGTCAAGCGCCGACCAACCGCATTTGTTCAGCATGTTGGTCTTTCCTGCCTGCCACGGTAAGTCAGGATCAAAAAGAACAAGGTCGGCATAATAGCCTTTGCGAATATAACCGCGTTTTTCTATCCTGAAGCAATCGGCCTGTGCGTGGCACATGCGCTGTACCAGTGTTTCAATCGTAATTTTATTTTTGCGTACAAGCTCCAGCATCAGGGGCAGGGCATGTTGCATCATGGGTCCGCCCGACGGGCATTCCATATAATTGTTCGATTTTTCTTCTAATGTGTGTGGCGCGTGGTCGGTACTGACAACATCGATTGTGCCATCATTTAAGGCCTGCAGCAGTGCTTCGCGGTCGTCGGTACTTTTTACAGCGGGGTTCACTTTTATTTTCGCGCCAAGCTTTTCATAATCTTCATCACTAAACCAGAGGTGATGTACACAGGCTTCTGATGTAATATTTTTTGTTGATGCATTGCCGTTGGCAAACAGCGCGGCTTCTTCGGCAGTGGACAGATGCAGCACATGCAGCCTGCTGTTGTGTTTTAATGCAAGTGAAATAGCTTTCAGTGTTGACTGAACACAGGCTTCCCGGCTGCGTATCAGCGGATGAGCGGTAAATGGAATGTGCTCCTTAAAACGTTCTTTAAACGCAGCGAGGTTTTTTGTAATGATGGTTTCATCTTCGCAGTGAACAGCAATCAATACAGGCAACTGGAATATTTTTTGTAACGCTGTTTCATTATCAACGAGCATATTTCCAGTAGATGCACCCATGAAAACCTTGATACCGCACACTTTTGAAAAGTCAGCTTTTTTTATTTCCTCAATATTGTCATTGGTAGCGCCCAGATAAAACGAATAATTGGCCATCGAATCGCGCGAGGCAATTTCATGCTTTTCATTCAGCAGTGCATTCGTAATCGTCTGGGGAAGGGTGTTTGGCATTTCCATAAAACTTGTGATGCCGCCGGCTACTGCTGCTCTGCTTCCGCTTCGGATATCTTCTTTATGCGTAAGTCCTGGTTCTCTGAAATGTACATGGCTGTCAATAACACCCGGAATGAGGAAAAGCCCTTCCGCATCAATGTGCGTATAATCGTTTTCAAAAATATAACCCGGTGAAATTTCTTTTTCAGTAATGCTCTGGATGACGCCATTGTCAATGAATACACTGCCCTTACGGATAATGCCTTCGTTCACTATCGTTGCATCGGTAATGCAGAATTTCTGGGGCATTATAAACAGTTTGTAATAGCTGTCGAAGCTATATTAGCTTATTGTTTCAGCAGGTCGCTCGAATTTTTTATAGGTGCGAAACCAGCTTTTTATTTTCATGCTCATCACACCAAAAATGGCTTCTTTAAAAATTCCACGGCTCATTTTCGACTGACCTTCGGTGCGGTCGGTAAAAATAATAGGGACTTCAATAATATTAAATCCGTGCTTCCATGCAGTAAACTTCATCTCTATCTGAAAGGCATAACCCATAAAACGGATTTTACCCATGTCAATAGTTTCGAGAACACGGCGTGTATAACATTTAAATCCTGCAGTTGTATCGCGGATTTTCATGCCTGTTATCATACGCACATAAGCCGATGCGTAGTACGACATCAGCACGCGACCCATCGGCCAGTTCACAACGTTCACACCGCGTATGTATCTTGAACCGATAGCAAGGTCTGCACCGTTGATGGCGCAGGCGTGATAAAGTTTTGAAAGATCTTCCGGATTATGGGAGAAATCGCAATCCATTTCAAAAATGTACTGGTAATTTCTTGCAAGTGCCCATTTGAAACCGTGAATATAGGCTGTGCCCAGACCGAGTTTTCCTTTTCGTTCTTCAATGTGCAAACGATTCGGAAATTCAGACATCAGGCTTTTTATAATAGCTGCTGTTCCATCAGGCGAATTATCTTCAACTACCAGGATATCAAATTCCTGAGTCAGTGAAAATACTTTCCTGATCATTTTCTCAACGTTTTCTTTTTCGTTGTATGTGGGGATGATGACTACGCTGTCGGTCACTTTATATTAATTATGTGAGATAACTTAACGTAACAAACCTACATGAAATTTTGCAAACTGACAAATTCAGTCAAAAATATTTACTGAATGCTTTGCAAAAAAACAATGCCGGACGCTGACTTTGTCGAAACGTCCGGCATTATTATACTGTACCCTGAGCCTGTCGAAGGGTACAGAGGCAGTATTATTTATTAATCAGCACTTTTTTGGTAGTAACACCACCGTCGCCGGCAAGTCGCATCATATAAAGGCCCGAAGGCAGCGCTGTGCTCAACGAAATGGTATTTGTTCCTTTGGTGCAGGCTTGTGTCGTTGTAAATACAAGCTGTCCGTCCATCGAAGTAATGTTTATTTGAATCTGTCCTGAATTCCGGCAGTCATAAAGAACTGTGAAATCACCGTCAGACGGGCTTGGGAAAACAACCACCGAGAAATCGCTCAGGCTGTTGCGAACAATGCCCTGTCCCATATCTGAGAAGTTAAAAGCATTTACCCACTGCACACTGTCAACAAAAGGATTGCGATTATCCTGAACGCTCTGGATGTAATCATTGCGTCCCATTTCCCAGTTGTCAACAGGATCGCTGATGTTCCATGCTTTCAGCACGGCTTCATCCTGTCCGTAAGGCATGAATCCGCTGATATAATCGGGCAGTTTCCACAATTCGCCACCAACGCCGTTATAGCACACCAGCATGTACATCATGGCACGTGCTGCATCACCTTTTTGTTCGTCGCGGGGTTCAAAAACTTTGTTGCCGGCTGTATCATTACCTACTTTGCAACCACCGTATGTCCAGTCGGGAGGATTCTGAACAACAACGCCCAAAGGAATATCTGAACGGTGGCTGTTGGCCGTTGTGCTTGCAGGAAACAGATTGTGATAATCGCTGTATTCAGGCATGTTCTGGAAGTTTGAGTACCCAACGGTCGGCATCCATGACTGACAGAATGTGTGCTCGCGGTTCATGCTTGACCATGAGAAAGGATCGGTGTAAACCGTCGGATATCCTGAATAAATGCAGGTTACAACTTTCTGTGATGTGTTGGCAACAACCGTATCGCGCGATTCGTAGTTGCGAATCAGGTAGGTGGCATAATCACTATAGTATAAGGTTGTATGCGGATTAATCAAATTGTGAAGATCGGCTTTGAAGGTCGGGCTGGCAGGGTTGATGGTGGCATAATAGGTGCCTATCATATTGTCGGCAGTAATTACACTGTCAGCGGCTGCGTTGGTTGTAAGATAATTTTCATATCCCGTGGGTCCGTTAAATGAGAATATCTTATAATAGTAAATGGTTCCGGGAACAACGAATAAGGGTCTGAAAGAAATTCCGCTGTCGCAAACCATGACAACCTGTGAAGTTCCAATGTATGCTCCTTTTTTATAAGTTGTGCCATCAACAGGCTCATCGGCAACAGGTGTGTCTATACTGCGAAGTACTATGTAATGCTCAGGCTTTGCCGAAGGATCATCAAAGACTACATTGTGCTGAAAAGTTTTTTGATAGGTGAAATGAACATTAATGGCTTTGGCGGTAGGCTCTGTTGCAAAGCTGCCTTTAACACCATAGAGATTAATGACGAAGGGGTTTTTATTCGGGTCGCTGTTGCCGATAGTGAGTATGGCTGTTTTGCTGCCATCAGCTCCGGTAGGAGTGAAGTCGAGGGTAAATGTTACCGAATCATGAGCCGGCACACTCGACGGAAACCCTGTCAAACCAAACATTGAAGCGTCGGTTCCGGTAAAATTGCTGCTTGTAAGATACAGTGTTGAATCAGTCCCCGAATTAATTACTTTAAGTGTTGTGGCCGGGGCATTTCCAACAATAAGCTGCGAACCCGTAGGAATGGTGGTTGTGCCGTTTTTAATTGATATCCATGCAGCAGGACCGGGTGTTGCCTGAGTAATGCTGATATCGTCAATACAGATATTTTCTGATACCTTGGTTGTGTACATAAATCTTACATAACGTGATGTGGATGTCAGGTTATCCGTATAGTTTACCAGTACGTTTTTGTTGACATTGGCATCCGTGAATACGTGAACCGGAGTCCATGTGCTGCCGTCAACAGATTCTTCAACTGTAAATGTTCCTCCTGCAAAGCCTGATGTGCCCCTTATCCAGTAAGAAACGGTTCCGGGTAAATCGGTGAAATTAATCATCACAAACTTGCCCTGAGAATTGAATTTACAGGCAGGAGCCGTATTATGGAAAAAGCCTGCGCTGCCGCTGTTGTAGTAGTCGGTTAAATTTGTTGTCCAGCCGTTGGGTAGTGCAGCCGGGTCGCATGCCCATGAAGTGGGCAGTGTGGTTTGAGCAAATGATATAATAGCTGTGAAAGCCATTAAAATTGCGAATAATGTAATTTTTTTCTTCATGATGATGATGTTAAATTATTGAGAGATTATAAATTCTAAATGTTGAATTTTAAATTGTTAGAAGGATTTACAGAATATAACAAAAGCTGTCTAAAGTAAAACAATCTTCTGTCATACAACAGAACGATTTGCTTGTCGCAAAGTTGCACAATTTTTACCATACTGCAAAATAATAGGTGCGACAGTTTGCCGAATATTGGGAAAATAGCTGATGATATTGGTCAGGATTAAAATCTCCGATGAAAGCGAGATTTGTTTTTGTGCGGAAGGGAATGCTATTCTGTTTTCACAAGCTTTATCGTTTTATTAATAGATACTGATTCTATACTGCAGAAATAAGTACCGGCTTTAAATGGTGTTGCATCAAAGCTTAGAGTATGTGCTCCCTCTGCGCTTTTACCGTCGGTCAGTGTTTGTATGATGTTGCCATAAATATCACGTACAACGATGTGTACATTTTCTGTTTCTGTAAGCATAAAATGTATCTCAATGGTTTTATCAAAGGGATTCGGGAAGGCATAAAAAGCTTCATCATAGGCTGTTATCGTTTGCCCTAATGATAAATCATTGATTAAACTGTCTTTACTGACAGACTCTGCAGTTATGTTTTCTGTAACGATTGATTTATCAATAAATCCGGCGGGTAACTCTTCCGGACGGTGGAATCCATAGAGATTTCCCGACTTCATATTTCCACAGTCAAAGGGTTCAATGTAGGCATGGAAAAAACTTCCGGCTTTGGCCGTGAACCCGGGTTTCAGGCTTATGCGCTTGCCTGCACGATATATAACGTTTCCGGTGCATGACGTGCTGCAATTCAGTACCGGGGCGGGGTGGCACTGGTTGTCAATTTTCATAGTCGATTCAATGGTTTCAAATCCATCAATATATAAGGGCGTTTCGTTATTGCCCGTATAGGTGCAATGAGGACCGGCATTGATACCAAAACCATTGGGATACTCGCCTGAAACATTGCGGTGTATGAGGTCGATATAGCCGGGTAATGCATTCCCGTCTCTGAGATTTATTATATGATAAAGGTTATACAGCAGCATGTAGTCGAGACCATTGAAATTGCCCACACTGGCATTATCGCCGGTATTTTGAACATCATAAGTTCGTTGAAACTTGCACGTGCTTGCCCAGCCATTATCCGGATACAGGTTCCCGCCATAAAAATATGGACCTTCGCAAGGGGCGGTTGTAAGCTGGTCATAAACTTTTCCCAGACTTAAAAGATTTGTAGGCTTATTGTGCAGGTATTCCCAGTATAATAGATAAAAAGTGTCCCAGTTTTTTGATGAGGCATTGTTTTTTATTCCAAGTTCGGTAGTATTCAAAAAGGGCAAGCCTGAATTTTGTCCATTCCAGCAATCGCACATTGCCGCTAGCGGTATTTCCAATTCAGGGCAGTTACTTGTTGCTATCTGGAATCCCTGCCATATTATATTGGAACTCGTCCAGTTAACCGAGCCATATATAGGGTTCCCAAATGTTGAATTTATTAACGCTAGCGGTACTGAGTATACTGTAGCATTATTTCCCCGAAGGACAAGGTCTCCGTTCGGATCAACTATTGTCCAGGAACCCGCGTTCCAGATGTAGGAAATTGTCTTATCAGCAATTTCCGCAGCTTTATCATGTGCATAATATCCGGCAGGAACGCAACGATACACCAACGCTAATCCTCTCAAAAGCCCAATCACTTGATCCTGGCTCATCGCTCCTAATTTCATTTCATGAATTGACTGTTGGGAAGTAGATACATTTCCACCAATAGAAGTAATATCATGATTGATTAAATCATTTGCTGAAATATTGTCTACATAAGCAGGCTCCCCGGCGTTTTGTGATGAGACATTATTGGTTGGAGTGAGGCCATCATTTATTTCAGGATGGTCCCTGATAAATGATTCCGGAACATCCGACCGCATGAAGAAACCATCATAAACAGCTGATGAATTATACCATGGATGGTCTTGTTCGCAGCGATCCACTCTGATGTAGGAATCCATTGCAATTTCTAATTCATTTAGCGTTAATGAAGCATCTTGTCCATATGATGTTAATAGCTTGTATTCTGTGGCGAGTACTCCCAAATAATAACCAAAATACATCATTTGGTCTGCGTAAGATATCACATCCGAAAGATATTTATTTCTGGTATCTGACACCATGGAACCTCCCTTTTGATAGACATTTGCCACAGGTAATACAAAATACCGTAGTCGGTTTCTATAGTACCAGTACTTTACATTGTTATTGTACTCTTGCTGCATTTGAGCTGTAGCAATTAACTCACAGAACAGTATGATTATTAATAGTAAAATCGATTTTGTTTTCATTTGATTTCCTATGTAATTAATATTTGGGGTAATCCTTTATCTTGAGCAATTTGAGGAAATAATCATGACCTTTGAATGTAGTTTGCATCCACAATCTTTTATTGGATAGTTTGTGTATTTTCCATGATGATGAACAGCCCATTTTGAAAGGTCCAAATCCTGTATAACAGCTGTCAACCCATTGAACCAGTAGCTGAAGATTTTTTTTATTCTGCGAAAACTCATAAGCGCCGCTCAGGTCATTCTTTTTTATAGTTGAAAAAAAATGAAATTCGGCACCACCCGGATCTTGTAACCGTATTTTTACATAATCATTACAAATTGAATCGTTCCAGATCTGCATTCCGTTTTGCCCATCAATTTGAAACGATTCTGCATGATAATCTCCTTGAAGACGACGATCCACTGTTCTCACACTTATCAGAGGTCCGTCTTCATATTTGCACCCAATAAGTGTTGCAATAATTAGCAGTAAGAGAATGATTTTAGTTTTCATAGATGCTAATTATTTTCACTGTTGTCCGGTAAAAGTTTGAAAGAAGCCGAAGCATAAGCCCGGCTTC